>JAKAEE010000074.1 GCA_021820065.1 Bacteroidota bacterium
TTTGTAGTTATAAGCGAATATACTTAAATTGACATCGAATTAAAATTTAGGGTTGGTGAAAAAATGATTGTTGTAACGGGCGGCGCGGGGTTTATAGGCAGCGCAATAGTTTGGAAATTAAACCGGATGGGAGAAGACAAGATTATCATTGTTGATGAGCTTGGTAAGGATGAAAAATGGAAAAACTTGAACGGACTTCGCTTCGAAGATTTTTATCACAAAGACGATTTTATGGGATTGATTCTTCAACGGCAGATTCAATTTAAAATTACCGCTATCATTCATCTCGGCGCATGTTCTGCAACGACGGAGAAAGATGCCGATTATTTGATGGATAATAATTTTCACTACTCGCAAGAACTAGCAAAGTACAGTTTGGAAAAAGGAGTCCGCTTTATTTATGCTTCGTCTGCCGCTACGTACGGCGACGGTTCTGCCGGTTACGAAGACGACGAAAACAAAATGGAAAATTTGCGCCCGCTTAACATGTACGGTTACTCAAAACATTTGTTCGATGCATGGATTAAAAGAAACGGATTGATGAATCATGTTGCCGGACTGAAATATTTTAATGTTTACGGTCCGAACGAATACCATAAAGGGGATATGCGAAGCGTTGTACACAAAGCGTTTGAGCAAGTCCGCGATACCGGAAAGGTTAGACTTTTCAAATCTTATCACCCAGATTACAAAGACGGCGAGCAGAAACGCGATTTCATTTACGTGAAAGATGCCGTTGATATGAGTTTGTTTTTCCTCGAACATCAGGACAAAAACGGAATTTATAATGTTGGAACCGGTCGTGCGCAAACTTGGATTGATTTGGTAACGGCTCTCTTCGATGCAGTCTGCAAACCGGTTAACATAGAATTCATCGACATGCCTGAAGACATTCGTGAAAAGTACCAGTACTTTACAGAAGCGAAATTGAACAAATTGAAAAACGCCGGCTACACCAAACCGATAATGAATGTCCGTGACGGCGTGACGGATTACGTTAAAAATTATCTTTTAAAAGATTTTTACTTTGGAATGAAAAATGAGCAGCAACACACAGCTTGAAACTACCAAAGCGCGAAGCGAGTTCAGAAAACGGATTTACTTTTTCACTTTGAAGCTGATTGAGTTCATCGATTCGCTTCCGAAAGACAACGTGACACAACGTATCAGTGATGAACTTTTCGGCAGCGGAACAAGCGTTATTAGCAATTACATTGAAGCAACCGCAGCAACAACAAAAAAAGATTTAACAGGCTACACAATCTCATCCTTAAAGTTTGCAAATGAATCGAAACTATGGCTTGCGCTTCTGCGCGATAGTAAACGCGCACGTGCAGATAAAGTGAAATGGTTTTTAGATGAACTCGATGATATTTCAACTTCATTGGCAAATTCAATAAACCAGCCGAAATAGAAATGCAACTAGCGACACTTTGTTACGTCATGAAGGACGATCATACTTTGATGTTGTTCCGCAACAAAAAGAAGAATGACTTTCACGAAGGGAAATGGAACGGTCTCGGCGGAAAATTTGAACAAGGCGAGACGCCGGAAGAATGTGTTATCCGCGAGATCAAGGAAGAGAGCGGATTGCTGATTAAGAATCCGTCGCTGCGCGGGTTCATAACATTTCCAATGTTCGACGGGAAGAAAGACTGGTACGTTTTTCTTTATGTCGCGCGAAATTTCAAAGGCAAGGTTATTAATTCTCACGAAGGCACTTTGGAATGGATTCCTAACGAGAAACTTCTTGATTTGAATTTATGGGAAGGTGACAGAATTTTTATTCCGTGGCTCTTTCAAGACAAATTTTTTTCCGCGAAGTTTGATTACGCAAATGGTAAATTTGTTAAGCACTCGGTTGAGTTTTATCAATTTTGAGTGAGGCGTATCATGAAAAGGTTTAGACGAAACATGTCCGATGATTCGGATTTAATCGAAAGATTAAATCGCGACCGTAACGGCGCGGAGACCGTTCTTAATCAAAGGTTAGTTCTCTTCTTAGTTGTATTTGCTGTAGTAATCGTTAGTGCGTTGAACTCGCAGAAAAAAATATTTTTCTTGTCGCTGCTTTTTGCCGGATTGGTAATCTGCTGGGTTTTAGCATACATAGTTGTAACTGCTGCAAGAAGAGTCGGTTACTTGGTTAAAGAGCTTCATGCAAACGATCCCGATGCAAAAAAAATGGATCGGAAAGGCGGCGGGCGAAGCGTAAGATTTCTGCTCGGTTATTTCATTCCCATTTTTTGTTCGGCTCTCTTAACCGTTGCTTTCGTAACCGGCGCATTTGGATTTATGGATACATATTTATGGCCGACTAGCACCAGCACAACCGCTGTGGAAAACAAAGCAAAAGAAATCGGTTCGGAAATTAAAAAGCAAATTGAACCAAAGAAGGACGAAACTGCAGGACATTTCAAAAACGTTGACAGCGTAATACTTTTATCTAAACAATCTCCCGCCGATAAAAAATCTGCACAAATAAGCGGGGCTAAAACATCTCAAAGCGGGTCGCAGGCTGGCAAATACTCGCCCAACTTTAGAAATGTTGATAGTGTAATTGCTCTCAGCAATCCTCTTCCGGCAAAAGGTAAGTCTGCTGAAACATCTAAGAAAAAAGCGGTTCCTCAAAGCGTAAATCCTGAACAAGAGCTTAGAAGTCTTGATAATATGTTTGCAAAAGCTAAGCCGCAAAAGACCACCGACAAACCAAAAGAGCTAAAGAGTGATACTGTAAAAGCAAAGGTAAAGACAAAAGAAAAAAATTCTCCTTCGCCTCATTTCGAAAACATAGACAGCGTTATTACAAAACCGAAATGATTTTTACCGGCAGGCACAATCAGCCGTCGATCATATCAAAATCTTCTCTCCAAGAAACTGAGAATTAAATCGTTAACACATCCCGGGTTTTCTAAAACCGACATGTGTCCCGCTTGAGGAATGACCGCAAATTCAGAGTGTGGAATTTTTTCCGAAAGAGTTCTTATTAAAGGCGGCGGACTAATTTTATCGAAAGAACCGCTCAGAACCAAAGTCGGGATTTTTATGTGAGGAAGAAACGGTGTAGTATCGGTTCTGCTGACTAAGGCAATTAACGCGCCTTTCACGCCGGCGGGATCGTTCTTGTGTGCTTTGAACAAAGTGTTGAGAAAAAGTTTTTCGTTTTCTTTTATTGTGTCTTCAGCAAAACAATTTGTTACGAACGGATCAACAAATTTTATTAATCCTTCCGTGTTAATCTGATCGATGCCGGCGGCGCGTTTTAATTTTGCAGCGTTATCGTCGGCTTCGGATTTTGTGCCGCACAAAATTAATCCTCCGAATTTGTCTTGCCGCTTTTCAACCGAGCGCAGAACGATATAACCGCCCATTGAATGCCCGCACACAATCGGTTTGGGCAGAGACAGCGCATTTATAACCGAGAACAAATCATCAACGTACGCTTCCATTGTGTATTGCCCATCGCCTACGTAACTTTCTCCGAGTCCTCTCACGTCGTATGCGACACAATAATATTTATCTTTCAACGCTTCGATTTGAAATTCCCAAATTGAATGATCGAACGGAAAACCATGCACAAATACAACCGGCTGATTGTAGCTTTCCCCAAACGTGTGAACGGTTAAGCTGTTGATAGTTTGTTTCATCTTAGTCCCGGTTTAAAGAGTGATTTTTGATATTGAAAATAATAATTCTCTTTGTGTAAAACGAAAAGGGAGGCTGGAAAGTTCTCAACGATGACGGATACGAAAAGCACATTTAGAAGTAATATAAATATTTTATTTTGAAGACGGAGACGCGGTCGGTCAGATCGAGCGTTCGCATCGGGTTGTTTCTATCATGAACTTCGTTCAATGCAAAATAGATCCAACTCTTCGGTGAAAACTGGTATGCGAAAAGTGCGCCTATAAAAATTCTTTCCATCCTGTCGGTGGATCGTACAAAAAGATTATCAGCGTAAACAGTTACACTCATATCATTGATCGGCGTTAATGTAAAAAATGGTCGGGCGTTGTAAGTAATGTCTTCAATATTTCCATCCGGTTTTCCTTCAATCCAAATATTGAATGACGTTCCGGCTTGAAGAACATTTAGAGCTTTCCAAGAAAATTGACCGCCAAATGCGCCGTAGGTACCAAGATAATTTCTGTAAAAATTGTAAGTCTTAGAGTAACTGCCCCAAAAATTTGCATTCCATTTGGCTTGGCTAATCCAAATGTTGGGATCGATCTCGTATGAATCGTATTGAATTCCGGAATCTTTTGACCGACCGGCAATCATGTCTATTTCAAATCCCCAATTGCTTTTGAATTGCATGTTGTAAACAAACACTGCAGCATGATCGGTGTAGTTTTCAACTTTTTTGTGAGTAAGTGAAGCGCCGCCGAAAATTAGTATTTGCGAAATCGCGCCTTCCTTTGGATACCAAATCGGCCCGGTAATTCCTGTTAACTCTGTAGTTCCTATCCATGGCACATATCCCACTTGATTGATATCGAAGTTATTGCCGACATATCTCGTACGAACCATTGTAACCCATGAAGGTGCAAATTGTGTGAATCCGGCAGAAGCAGCAAAATCACCTTGAGAGTTTTTTACGGAACGCGCGATTTGATATGCAAGCTGCCAATCAGATTTTCGCAGCGCGCCGTCGATGTCGATCACGCCGTAAGTGTTGCTGGCAGTTTGTTTGCCGACGAATAATACACCGAGCGAAGAATTTTCCATGATCTGTTTTTTCACTCTTCCGGACACGAATACCGCCGAAGGTTCCGTTGCGTTTGAGCCGTCGTAATTTGTGAAATCTTTTTCCCCGGTTCGCGCTACAAATCCGCCATACTCCCAATCATTAAATCTGCCGAAAGCTTTTGCACCAAATGAAAGCGGAACTTCGGAACCGTCGGGTAATTTCCTTCCGATTCGGCGCGAGTAGAAGAGATTAAGCGGGCTGTAAAAGCCGGTGCTGCGTTGTTTGCCGGACGGCATAAAAATTTCATTGCCTTGAACAAAAAATGGGCGGCGCTCGCTAAAAAATGTTTCGTAACGTGAAATGTTAAACGTGTAAGGATCGGCTTCGATCTGAGCAAAATCGGGGTTGGCGGTTGCCTGAAAAGTTAACTGCGGAGAAGGATTGTAAAAAATATCCAAACCGGCGTGAGGATCAACTTTATATTTATTGTTGCCGAGGTAATTAATTTTTCCAAACACCACGGGATATAATTCAAGATTCAAACTTTTGATGGAAGGATGGAAATCTTCGAACATAAGTTTACCGAATTTTGAAATCCGCTGACCTTCGTTTTGTTCGTACTTGCACCAATACAAGTCTTCGGAATTGATCGGGCGCCAGCGGTCGAAATCTAAACCCCAGTCGTTTAGTTTTTCATCGTACTGAATTGATTTATATGGAATTTCCATTTCGATGACGAATCCCCAATCGTAAATTTTTGCTGCGGAGAACCAGATGCCGTCCCAACTGTAATCGCGGTTTCGCGCATCATCCAGCAAACGGCAGTCGGCGCGCGCACCGGCGGCGTTAACCGCAAATTTGTAAGCTGTCCGATTGTCGTTAAACGTATCAAGCATAATCGAAACAATGTCGCCGCCTCCGACGTCAAGATTTCCGGTGTTCTGCTGAATATTTTCTTTTTCATCGTAGCAGACCATTAAGCAGTAGAGCGCCGTTTCAGTGGTTAAAACTTTAGCGTAAGTTTTTCTCGAAGGAGATTTTCCGTAGAACGGCTGCATCTGAAAAAAATCTGTTGCTGAATCTGCTTTTGCCCACGCGTCGTCTATCACGCCGTCAATTTTTATAGGGGCATCAATCTTTTTCAATTTTAGAGATTTTTCACCGTTACCGGCAAAAATGAGAATGGGAATAAGCAAAAGAACGGTAAGGATTTTTTTCATGAAGTTCTCTGTGTTTTTTGAAAATTTAGACGGTAACTGAAGCAAAAAAGTTACAACGCAACACGCGTGTTTACCGAATAATTAAGAGAATTGATTTTAGCCGCTAATGTTAGTAAGTTTTTCCAAGTCGGAGCAGTTATGAGCAGATTCATTAAAAATATTTCTTGGATTTCCGTTGCTTCGTTTTTTTGGCTTGCCGGAATAAAAATTTCCGCTTATCCCGCCGAACTTTTATCTACCAAACAAAACTCTCAAGAAGAAAATTATCGAAAGGGACTGGAGGCTTTAAAAGCAAAAGATACTTTGAGTGCTGAAAAATATTTCAAAGAATCAATTCGTGAAAACGGTGACGCGGCGTCGCATGTGGAGCTTGCAAAAATTTACCTTCACCGCAGCACTTACTATTCGCGCAACCTTGCATACGAAAATTTGCAAACTGCAGTTCTAATGGAACCGGACAACATCACGTATAAATATCTTTATGCGGATATCTGTCAATCCTTCGCGAGATTTACCGCGTATGATCAGTACAAACAAATTATCGCTCTGGACAGTAATCAAACCGATGCGTGGATCGGTTTGGGGAAGATTAAAGACGAAGATTATTCCGAGTACAATAATTCTTCAAGAGTTCTGGGAGACGATTTTCTTGCGCCGCTTCAAGAATATGCGGATAAAGATTTTTATGAAGCGGAGAAATTTTACAAACGCACGTTCAAAATAGATTCTGCCAATTACAATGCGTCGTTCAAACTGAGTCTGCTTTACGAGAAAGCAGGGCAGCCGCAAAAAGGTATTCCGGTTCTCAAGAAATTAGAAAAGTTGAACAAAGCCGATAAAGATATTTTTCTCTGCATGGGTTTGCTTTACTACAAGACTTCCAAGATGAAAGAAAGTTTTGAAGCATACAAGAAAGCTTTGGCGGCTATGGGCGAAGATGAAAGAAAAGATTTCGCTTTCAATTCGGTAAAGATGCTTCTCAAACCGGTCATGAACGACGAGATTGATAAGTTAAGCGATTATGAATTAAACCAGGTCATAGATCAATTTTGGAAAATTTCCGACCCGCTTTATCTAACCAATTACAACGAGCGCCTGCTTGAACATTATTCACGTGTGGCTTATGCAAATTTATTTTTCAGCGTTCCAAAAATGGGAATTGTCGGATGGAAATCCGACCGCGGAGAAATTGTTCTTCGTTACGGCGAACCGGAAAAACTTACGCGCATCCGTCCGGAAATGGGCGGTTTGGCTGTCGGACTCAAAACAGAAATCTGGAATTACCATGACATGACTTTAGCATTCACAGATCTTGCCTCGTCCGGAAATTTTCAATTCAGCGTGCCGGGAACTGAAACCGACAAGGTACGTTCGCAATACGCTGGCGACACGCAATTCTACGCAGAATATTTGCGCAAAGCACGATTCGAATATTACACTCCTAAGTTTGATGGACCGAGGTTTGATGTTGATTACTTTCTTGCTCAGTTCAAAAGCAGCGAACGAAGAAATCATACCGATCTTTACGTTAGCTACGGTTTAACGCCCGCAGACAGTTTACTTAAAGCGGTGAAGCTTGACATGAGCCACACCGCGGCGATTTATTTCTTCAACGATTTATCTGAAGAAGAGATAAACAAAAAAATAAAAGTTGATTCGTTGGAAGCGGGAAGCGTAATTAAAACCACCGGCGGCAAACCGCTTTATACGAATGTGCTGAATGTAACTTCGGCAGCGGATTCCGGTTACTATTCTTTCGAACTTCTGCGAGACAAAGACAAAGGTGCTGCGGTAAAACGCGCTAATCTTCGCATTAAGAAATTCAGCAACATACGTCTGGATATGAGCGACATCATCCTTGCATCGGACGTGCAGACGGACAAACCGGAAAAGTTCTGTATTAACCGTGACGGAGTAAACATTCTTGTCAACCCAACAAAGAAATTTTCGAAAGAGGAACCGCTGTTTGTCTATTATGAAGTTTACAATCTAAAGAAAAATTCTACCGGTCTAACAAACTTTACTCAGAATGTTGAGATCAGAGATTACGATTCTGTAAACAAAACGAGATTCGAAAAAACGCTTGACGATATGCTGAGTATTTTTGGAAAGAAGCGCGAAGAGAAAATTGCGCTCACTTCAAACTATCAAACCGAAGAGACAAATTCCAAGCAGTATTTCCAGCTTGATTTATCCAAAGTGAAAACGGGAAAGTATTTGATCACGATAAAAATTAAAGATCAGATAAGCGGCGCAGAGACAAGCGCATCAATTGTGATTGATTGGATGAATTGACGGTCCATGATAACCAGAAAACTCTTAACGAAAAACTGTATTGAAGATTGCTTCAGGATAATTAGCAGCTATGTTCAGCAAAACTTTTGCCGGTCCATCTGGTTTACGGCGCCCTTGTTCCCAATTCTGCAAAGTTGATAAACTTATTCCGAGTAACTTCGCAAATTTGTTTTGAGATAAACCAAGCTGTTCCCTTATGCTTTTGGGATCTGGATTATCAAAATTAAATTCACGATCCGGCTTTTTTTTACTTTTTAATATTTTCCCACCCTCTTTTATACTTTTTTGTAGCTCGTAAAACAATTCGTCTTTCATTTAAACTCCTTCTGAACAAGCGATTTTAGTATTTTTAATTGCTCGCACGATAAATCATCTTGTTCGTTCTTTGAATAGATTAACAGCATCAATATGATTTCTTTTGCCTTTGCCCAATAATAAATAATTCTAGCACCACCGCTTTTTCCTTTTCCAAGAATCAGCCATCGGATTTTTCTAAGTCTTCCACTTCCAACGATGAGTTTTCCTTTCTCCGGATTCATTACAATCTCGGCTTGAAGCTTACGATATTCTTCGTCGGGAAGAAGATTCATCAATCTTTTTGTAAAAACGGAGGTCTCTATAATTCTCATGGGTAAATATACGCCAATGGACGATACGTGTCAATTTATAAAAACTTTAACCTTTCTTATCAATTATTAACAACGGGTGATAAGCGTGCCGGGGGAAATGCTTTTCGATCTTAGCTATCAATCCTAAAAGCACGCTGTACAATTTTATCCCGTTTTCATTAAGCAGTGTGTACGTCTCAAGTCTGCCGTATTTTTCCAGCCACTTATAATCATGCGCGTAGAAATAAACTTTTCTTTTGCTGTTGGTATTGATTCTCTTTTCCGACCAATTCCATAATTGCAACGGAAGAGTTAGAATATTCACCAGCGTTGCGTGCTTGCCCGCGTTGTAAATTACGTAGCATTTTCTTTGTGATACTCGTCTTATCTCTTCAATTGCGCGCGACTGTTTGTCTTTATCGATGTGATAAATTGTATGCAAGGAAATTGTGTCCGTAACAGAATTATCTTTTAACGGTATGTTCGTTATGTCGCCCAGGACAAACAATCCGTACGGTCTATTCTGTTTAGCTTCCTTAATTGCCGTGATGCTGAAATCTATACATATCTGTTTCTTCGCTTTTGAATTGAACGGCACCGCGCCGCATGCTATATCCAGCAATGAGTCTGATTCGCCAATCATTTCTCTTAGCCGCTCGTTAACCGCCTTCTTGTATTTTGCGCCTTTGTCGGATGTGAATGTGAGAGTATCCACATACTTGCCCTTCTGTTTCTTCCATCCGATTTTATCGTAGTATTCTTTTACGCTATTCAAATTGTCCTCGAAAATTAAACACGCTTCACAATTAATATTGTCATATCGTCGTGCTGAGGGTAGCTATCAACGAAACGTCTCACTTCTTTCAGAATAAGATTAATCAAATCGTGCGAAGAAAGATGTCTGTTTTTCTCAATCAATTGTATGAAGCGTTCTTCACCGTATTGTTCGTGCCGTTCGTTCATCGCTTCGGTAAATCCGTCCGTGTAAAGAACAAACACATCGCCGTTGGCAAGAGAAATTTCTTCTTCGTCCAAGGTTGAAGTGAAAATGCTTCCTTCTTCAAGACCGAGCGCCATTCCTTTGCTCAAGAGCAATTTTGTTTTGCCGCCAGTTTCACTGCAGAGAATTCCGGGGTTGTGTCCGGCGCGCGAATAAAGTATCGTATGTTTTTTTGTATCAAGAATCGCATAGAACATGCTTACGAAAGAATTTTTTTCAATCGTCTTGTAGAGAAGCCGGTTTACTTTTGCAAGAACGTTTCTCGGCGACACATCTTCCTCGGCGTGAGCTTGCAGAATTCCTTTTGTAAGCGTCATATAAATTGCCGCGCCAACTCCTTTGCCGGAAACGTCTCCTATTGCAATGCCGATTTTGTCTCCGCTCAGTTTGACGTAATCAAAATAATCTCCGCCTGCTTCAACTGCGGGAATACTTATGCTTGCAAGATCGTAACCGGGAATTTTCGGTTCTTCTTTCGGCAGCAAACTCAACTGAACTTTTGCGGCAATCTCCAATTCTTTCTTCAATCTTTCTCTTTCGGAAATTCTTTGAATGTGAGAAGGCAGCCCGTAGTTCTCAAGTACAAATTCTTCTTTCCTAATCCGGCTTATGATATAGATTACCGGTGCAACAAGAACCGCAAGCACAATGATGGCAAAATTCCAACTATAGAACGGATTGCTCGTTGCCAATATTGAAAAACCTTTCGGTATGATAGAGGAATAAAACAACGCGCTTGCAATGAGAAGCAGATCAAATTGGAAATAGAGATAAGCAAGAAAGCAGCCGAACATGAAGTACGAAAGTAAATTTATACCAAAGTTATTCAGCGACGGCGGTGTAGCGGCAATCGTGAAACCGAGAACAGTAACTATTCCGGTTAACAGAATTGATACCCATTTCTTCTGCCATCTATGATATGAAATGTTGACGATCAAAAATGTAAGTGTGATGCTTGTAAGCATTGCTTCGGTAACGCCGCCTAAGAGAGTTGAAGCCGATGGAATCCAAGCGGAAAAAATTTCTTGAAACGATGTCGGCGAAATAAACATCGAGCTGTTCGGCGTATTTAAAATGATTGAGCTAATCAGTATTGTCAAAGAAATTGCGGCGCCGATAACCAAACCTTTCATAAGCGAAACACCTGAATCGGTAGCAAAGAAATGTCCTTTTACAAAAGCGTCAACGCCTTTCAGTTTTTCCGGCCAGAGTGACCGCGCATAAGATTCACCGACTGTCCAGCTTGCAAATACAAGCAGTGCGAGGAAAAAAGAAATTACAACTCCGTTGATGAGCAGAAAAATTATTTTCATGTACGTGAACGACAAATTGCCGAGCTGAGAACCCTGCCCAAGTTGAGGCCAGCTGTTAAGTACATTAAGGAACGTGATCACAAAAAAGAGAATGAACAAATTTCTTCCGACACTCATCCAAATTTCGCCCTGGTGATATTTCTTTAGGAAGAGATAAGCGGCGATCACAATTAACAGTACTATAAAAATTACCGATGTCGTTCCATAAATCGCTTCGGTGGAACTGAAGTATTCGCGGTCGGCTTGCGGCACTTCAAAGTAATAATGAAAATCACCGACACGGTTCCCCTGCACATTTCCTGTGATGATCAGGTTAGCGCCCAATTTTGGTTCGGGTTTTTCCCAGCGGAAAGAAAAATCAGTTCTGTGCCGGTAACTTTCTTCTTTCGATTCAACCAAATTGAAACCGCGAAATTCGTCGCCGAGAATATTCGTAACGTAAGAATTTATTAAATCGGTTGCTTCGGCTTTGCTGAGAGAAACACTGCTCGTCGTATCGGGTATGTTCCGTTCAAAACCGAAAATGTGTCCGTCGCTTGCAACATCTACAAAGTACGAAGTCTGTGCCATTTGTCTCGGTAAATCCTGATTAAACATCACAACCCAACTGAGTGTGGAGCGCTTTGAATCTTTTATGTATTCGGCAAATTTTTTGTCGCCGAGTTTCTTCAAAATATATCTGTTTTCGATTGGTGAGTTGTCTAAGAAAGCTTCACTTTTGAAACCACTGATATTAAAATTCTCTTTCGCCAAAAATTTTCTTGCCAGATCAATTGCTTCTCCGCGAGTAGTTTTCATTTCCATAGTGGTAAAAACGCTGTAAGGATAGAGAACGATGATGAGAATGAAAATGATTGCGCCGGCAATCAGCCAGTAACGGTGAGCTTTAAAAGAATTTTCCATTGTTGAATTTCCGTTCAGTTTTCAATCTTATGACGGGCTAAAAATAGAAAGGTTTGCCTCTATTCGCAATTAATGAGTGCAAAAGAGTTTCTGTGCCCGATTAACAAATCAATATTGGATCGGTTTCTATTAAGAAATCTCGAAATATATTATATTGCACGCCACATTCGAAAACTTTCTATTCTATAGTATGAAGGAACCTGAAGTAAACATAGATTTAGCTTTAGAGCACGGGCTAACTCAAGAAGAATATGGCTGGATTTGCGAGCGCCTCGGTCGAACACCTACCTTTACGGAATTAGGTATTTTCAGCGTTATGTGGAGCGAACACTGCAGCTATAAAAACTCGATTGCATTGTTAAAAACTTTACCGAGAAGCGGCGGAAGATTGCTGGTAAGCGCCGGCGAGGAAAATGCCGGACTGGTTGATATCGGAGAAGGACTTGCAATTGCGTTTAAGATTGAGAGCCATAACCATCCATCTGCGGTCGAACCGTACCAGGGCGCGGCAACAGGTGTTGGCGGAATTTTGCGCGACATTTTTACGATGGGTGCGCGACCGATTGCGTGTTTGAACTCGCTCCGGTTTGGTCCGTTAACCGATCCGCGTACACGTTACTTGTTTGAAGGTGTCGTGAAAGGTATCG
>JAKAEE010000075.1:0-2202 GCA_021820065.1 Bacteroidota bacterium
TATATTGAGAGGTTTCTGCTTGTGGTCTTGTTGGATATTTCAGTGTATGTGCATTATAAGGTATTCTTGCGTCATCGATATTGAAAATAAAATTCTTACTTTTTCTAAAATGAAGTATGCTTTCGTGAGATCTGCCCCAATCATTTCCAAGATTAGCTTTATTTCTATAATGCCATACAAGCCATTTGCATCCAGCGAACAAATAACTTGCCGACCATTTAACATCAGCAAGAATTTCAGAAAATCCACAAACATAAAGTGAACCGTGAGATTTTAGAACCCTTTGTGCTTCTTGAATCCAAAGGTTACTCCATTCTACATATTGTTTCTGCGATTGGAATGTATCCCATTCAGCTTTTTTAATATTGTAGGGCGGGTCTGCAAAAATTAAATCAACGGATTCATTTTCCAAAGCCTTTAGAAATTGAATAGCGTCCATATTGTAAAGCGAACCAAGATCATTTTTATAAAAAGGTTGTGGCAGTTTTTTTGCTTTCTTTTCAGTATAAAATTCAAGCTGAAGTTCTTTTACGAGTTGGTTGACTTTTGACGAGGGATACACTCTATATTTATTTATAGGATGCCTTGTTGAATGGAATTTTCCGCTCCTATCCCATCGTCTTAGGGTTTCCTTATTTACACCTAGTATTTCAGCCGCTTCGCTTAAACTATAAAATTTTTCCATCTGGAGCCCCAAATATGTTAAACAACCTTATACAACCGTATGCAAGTACGGAGAATATTTCAAAAAAGTCAAGTCCAAGAAATAAAGTAACTCAGAACATCGTTGAAGAGTCGACGAGACATAAATATAAGTTTAGAAAGTAAATAAATAAACGTCAACTCGCTCATCATTAAATTCTGGTGATAAAATGTTACACAAATACTTTTTACTTTGGTTTCCGCTGGTAGTAATTGCCATCATCAACGGAACAATTAGAGTGTTGTTTCTAAAAGATTATTTGGGAGAGCTGCCCGCGCATCAAGTTTCCGTGTTCACGGGAATTGTTTTGTTCGGCATTTACATTATGATCGTAACGCGCATCTGGAAAATTAAATCGGGCGTTCAGGCATTGCTAATCGGTTTCATGTGGCTCTGCTTAACCGTCGCTTTCGAGTTCGTAGGCGGTCATTATCTTTTTGGCAACTCATGGGAAAAACTTTTTCATGATTACAACATCACTCAAGGTCGATTGTGGATTTTGGTTTTGGTGTGGGTTACATTCGCTCCATACCTTTTCTTCAAATGGAAATCTTATGCAGAATAAATAAAAACAAAAAGCGGGGAAAGTAATGCTAGCTAAGATTCACAAAGAAATGGCTTACAAAGTTATCTCGGATTATCCGAAGTCGAATGCATTGATTTTTTTGTTGAACGGAATTGCAAAGCCAGAATGGAAGACCGATCAGAAAACAAAAATCAAATGGCTAAAAGAATGGATGGACATGCCGGATAATTCGAAGCACGGCTCTAAGTTGAAAAATGATCATTCGTATAAGTTGACTAAGGAGAAAGGAAAATTCAGAATTGTTTTTGCAAAAACGGGCGCCGACCAAGCAACAGTAATTGCAAGATTGAAATACGCCGCGCGCGATCTTAAAGAATGGCAAGTTGAAGAAGAATACAGAACTTGCGCGCTCGAACTCGCCAAAAGCATTCACTGGGTTGTTGATGTCAGCACACCTCCCCACACAAGTTTCGGCTGGGATAGCAACAAAAAAGTAAATTATCATTCCAAGATTGAAAAAGATTTTGATACTGTTTGGGAAAAATATTACGACAAGAGCAAAATCAAATTCGGTAGGAAGAACGAAATTGACGATATCTATCGCTGGGCAAAAAGATTTGTTGAAGCGAAGTACGACCGGAATATTGAATTGCTTGAAATGTATAAAACGAAGAAATCAATTCTGAAAAATAAAGGAGGGCAATTGGGGCGCGACGTTATTCAAGACCTTGCCCAAAATCTGGCAGATTATCTCGCTTACATAGATAAAAAAATAAATTTCGATTCGGTTGTAAAAAAGGTTTGACAAGTGCGGCTAAAGCCGTTATCCCTTTTTTAATATTTCTCCACGACCTGAAGGTCGTGGCAATATCGTCTATTAATGAATTCTGATTTAGATAAAAATTTTTTATTGATATGAATGGTTACTTTGCGGCAGCTTCTTAAATCATCTCACTTAGCAATTCCGGTCTCG
>JAKAEE010000075.1:2302-12507 GCA_021820065.1 Bacteroidota bacterium
CACGACCTGAAGGTCGTGGCAATATCGTCTATTAATGAATTCTGATTTAGATAAAAATTTTTTATTGATATGAATGGTTACTTTGCGGCAGCTTCTTAAATCATCTCACTTAGCAATTCCGGTCTCGGTTGCGGAATTACAATTTTGTTAACGAGCAATCCCCTATCGGAAATCACTTTAGCGCCGGCATCAACTGCGCTTTGAACTGCTGCAACCTCACCTGTGATTGTGCAAAATGCTTTTCCGCCAAGAGCCATCGCCAAACGTATTTCGATCAATCTTACCGTTGCTGCTTTAACTGCGGCGTCTGCGCCCTCTATTAGCGAAGCGACTGAAAATGATTCTATTATGCCGAGCGCTTCCAACAGAGTAACGTTAGAATGACCGGAGAGCGCCGGGAAAATATCGGGATGGACGTTAGGAATGACAAATGTATCGATTACTGCAAAATCAATTTGGTTAACAGCATTATCAACTGCCGATTGTACTTCCGCAACATCACCGCCGATTAGAACAATATATTTGCCGGAACAGATTGTTCGTGAGAGTATCAACTCAACTTTAGCAGTTTTGAGCATAATGTCGCACGCCTGCATCCCGGCTGCAATACTTGTCATTTCTACCAAACCAAGTGAATTCATTTCCATTTGTTATCCTTCCAATTTTAATGGCACACAGATTTAACTGATCAAATAGATTTTCGCTGATAGTTTTAATCTGCGTAAATCAGTTCGATCCGCGTAATCAGCGTCCCATTGAATTTATTCTTTACCAATTCTCACAAACTCATCAGAAACGTGAGTTACTTTTCCGGAAATCGATGCATGTATTTTAGCGCCTAACTTTCCTTCTTCAATGCCGCCAATCAAGTCACCTACTTCAACATTATCACCAACTTTCACAACCGGTTTTGCCGGTACACCTGTGTGCTGCTTCAAAAGTATTTTTACTTGCGACGGTTCCGGGCTCTTCTTAATGAAAGGCGTATGCGCATCATATTTTGTTACGTCGATACGCTTCATGAGTTGTTTCAACGGAACACGTCTGCCCTCTTTTATCGGATGAACACGAACGGGTTTCTGCTGGACGTATTTCAAACCAAGCTTACGGTTTTCAGTTTTGCCTTGATCACAAGCTTCACGTGGATATAAATCTTCGGGACAAGCATACAACGAACATAATCCGCATGAGCAACATAGATCGGCGTACTGGTTCCAAACTGCTTCGCCCGTTGTAGTGAATACCAACGAGCGCATAACTTTGTGCGGCTGAACATCGTAACCCAAAAGGTAACGCGGACAAAACTCCGTGCAGTAACTACATTGGTCGCAAGCCGATTTTCCGATCCGGCTTTTATCCTTCATCGGTCGCTTTGTTCGGCTCACGAGATAATGATCTGATGGCAGGACAATTATTCCGGCAGTTGTTTTCGTCACAACTTCGGAAAGATCAAACGTGAGCTTACCCATCATTATTCCGCTAACAAAAACACCAAACTCTGGAACTGTTGCACCTCCGGCATGAGTAAGAAGTTCTTTCAAACTTGTTCCGATAGGTACAAAAAATGACATTGGATTTTTTACGGCTCCGGCGACACTTACAAATTTTTTAGTTACAGGTTTATTTTCCGCGGCTTGAGCTATGTTGTAAAATGTTTCAACGTTGTTTACTACGCAACCAACATCCAACGGTAAACCGGCTGGAGGGATTAATCGTTTTGTTGCGGCGTAAACTAATTCGTATTCGTCGCCGCTCGGATAAAAATCTCCAAGCAGACAAGTTTCAATTTTTCCGTTCGAATAATTCTTTTCAATTGATTCCTGAGCTAATGCATTCTTCGCCTTGATTCCGAAGTAGGATTTCTTAGCTGAAGTCTGTTTGATCATCAGTTCGACGCCGCTGACAATATCTGGCGCAAAGTTGCACATCAACTCATAATCTTTGTGTATGAGCGGTTCACATTCGGCGCCGTTCGCCAAAACAAATTCAACTTTGGATTTAGCCTTAACATGGGTGGGGAAACCCGCGCCGCCCGCGCCAACTACACCGGCGTCAAATATTTTTTGAACAAGATCCATTATGAGTTTCGTTTTATAACAACAATAGTTTTGTCATCCTGATAACGGCTTTCGCTGGTGCTGAACTTTATCACGTCTTCAAGTATCTCAGCAGTGATTTCTTTTGGCGTTTTGTTGACAGATGCTAAAATAATTTTTTGCAGCCGCTCGTCACCGTAAAATTCGTATTTATCGTTGGCAGATTCAACTATTCCGTCGGAATAAACAACAAGTATATCACCCTTGTGAAAATTGATACTGTCGGTTTCATATCTTGCATTAGGCGCCGGACCAAGTAACGGACCGGTAGGATTTAACGAACTGATGTTGTTGAATTTCTTACTGTAGAACATCGGCGGATTGTGCCCCGCATTTGCATAAAGGAATAATCCTTTTTTGTCGTTGGAAATCTCGCCGTAGAAAAGTGAGCTGAATTTATCATCACTGAATATTTTATTGACAAGCTGATTAAGCCGCATCATCATTGGTGATATTTTAATTTGAAATGTGCTTGCCATACGAAGTGCGCCGGAAATGTACATGGCTTCTGCCGCCGCGCCCAATCCTTTTGATGCCGCATCGCCTACGACGATTCCCATTCGCTCTTCTTCGTCGCCGATTTTTAAGTAATCATAAAAATCGCCTGCAACATTTTCTGCGGGGATTGTCACACCGAACAATTCGTACGAGTTAAACTTTAATTCATGAGCAGGAAGAATACTGCGTTGAAGTTGCTTAGCTTTGTCAATATCTGCGATGAGATTTTTCCGAGATAAGCTTAAGTATCTTTCATTCAATTTTGATGTAAGAACAGCCGCAACAATATTTAGAGTGTAAAGCAGATCATCCCCAATCATGTCGCTGTTAACGGAAAGAAGATATTCGTAAAATTTTTTGTCGCCGACCGTTACTTTACGTCCGACCCCGGATGCAGAGTACTTCATTATTCCTTTGCTTATCAACGTTTTGTTCGTCTCGTCTGCAAGAATTGTTCTTTCGTTCGCGATTTGCTCAAAGAAAGGATAGTCTTTGATATTAACAAGAAAATCTTCCGGAATCTTTTGAACTTTACCCGTTTGAAAAATCAGTTTGTAAGATTTCTTCCGGGCGTCGAGCTTCCAAATTCTTCCGCCGGTTAACTGAATTTCTTCATTCTTTACTATTTGCCTTACAACATCTTCCATTAAATCTTTGTCTGATGGAAAATTCTTCGAGGCAACTGTTTCGATTGTTCTATAAAGTTTCTTTTGATCCATGTAGAAAATTATTCCGAATAAAAATTTATAACCTTCTGCAAAGCATCTTTGCAGACTTGATTAAATTCGTTCGATGAAAATGAATTCATCAGACTGTTGAACGTTGGACGGTAAACACCTTTTGCAACATAACCGCCGCCTTCGAAAACTCCAATTTTATTTTTATACTTATCCTCCGGCGGTGTTGGTATCGGCGTTCCAGGTTCGAGCAACTTTTTCCATTTGCTGTCGAAGTTAACGAGCGTTGTTAAATTTGCCTCCCAAGGTTCTACGTCAGGAGGATACATATCTTGGTAAGTGTCATCGTTGCCGTATTCATCCGCTAAAGCAGCCAGACCATGACCGAACTCATGGACGAATATTTGTTTTGAAGACCGGTTATCTACTGCAGTCTCATTATAAAAATTATAGATCGATCCGCCGCCGTATTTTGAAGTGTTAACTAAAATATAAATCTGATCGTACGGCGCATTTGCAGCCACGTCACGGACGGAAAAGTAGTCCGTAGTCATCATATATCGTTCGCTGTTAAATGTGTAAAAACTGGTGTTGAGCAGCGTTTGTTTCCAAATTCTTTTTCCGGGAATGTCGGTTCCGGATTCACTTGAAGGTGCATCAATCCCCCAAATATTTATTTTATTTTCATTCTCTTTGAAGGGGGAATATTCGAAAAGGTAACCGGCAAAGCGCTCGCAGTCTTTGTGAAATTTTCCCATTTCGTCTTTCGTGTACCCTTCAGGAATGAAAACAATATCCAACTTGACCGAAGGATCGCCGGAATAATGAATTTTGAAATCCTTGAACGGTTTTATCTTTTCCTGAACTATGAAATAATTATCCGGATTAACTACAATTTCAAACTTCTTAACAAAATTATTTCTGCGGTCGCGCCGGTCAATTTCAACTTTTATCTTGGCTTTTGGGAAAGGCATTATTACCGAACCTTCGAATGTTCGGGTAACCGTTTTAGCTTCTTCGGTGGTTTGCCATTCTTGGTATAAGGTCGAAAATCCCCGCGAGTAAATAATTTTATCGGTAGAATCGTCATACACTTTTACAAAATAGTTGCCGAAATTCAAATCGTCAATAAGATTCTTTTTTGAACCACTCCATGGACCTTCTTCCACAAGTTTCTCAAACGAAATAGTTTCCGAATCTTTGTTGCCGGTATGATAAAAATCCATTCGTAGTGTCTGCCCGGAAAAGTATTCATCAAAATTGACTTGTGCACTTACAGAGATATAGAAAATGAAAAACAAAATGAACAACAGTTTCATAAACTTCACTCCAATATTAATATTACAGCTTAACTTTTCGAGAACCGGGCTTGACTGCGGGAATGTTTTGTTTGCACAACGGGCATTCTTCCGGCTGATAAGAGACTACCTCTAGCTGTAGAGTACTAAACTGCGGAACTCCGAATTGCACTTTGTTATTGCTTCGATCAACGATGTAACCGACGCCAGCAACAATACCGCCGTTCTTTCTTACAATTTCCATAACTTCGAACACAGAACCGCCGGTTGTTACAACGTCTTCACATACCAGATAACGTTTGCCTTCTTCAATCTGAAATCCTCTGCGCAATGTTAGGGCTTTGTCTTCTCTTTCAGCAAAAATGGATTTCTTTCCAAGTTGCCGTGCGACTTCTTGTCCAACGACAATTCCCCCTATCGCCGGAGAAATTACAATATCAATTTCATAATTTTCGAAAAAGTTCGCGATCATTCCGCAAATCTTTTCGTTATGTTCAGGGTACTGAAGAACCTGAGCGCACTGAAAATACTGGTTGCTGTGACGACCGGATGTCAACAAAAAATGCCCGCTTAAAAGGGCATTTGTTTGTTTAAAAATTTCTAGAATATTTTCATTCTTCATTTTCTTATTTCGTCTATAGTTTGTGCAAGTTTGAAATCGTTTTCTGTTACTCCTCCGGCACTGTGAGTAGATAAAATTATCCTTACTTTATTCCATGAGTGCATGAGCATATCAGGGTGGTGCTCAATCTTCTCTGCTTCAAGTCCGACTTTTACTACGAATGCGAGGGCATCGGCAAAACTTTTTAACGTAAATTCTTTCTCGATCGATTTATCAATATAAAACCAGCCGTTTAACTGCGACAAGTATTTGCTTATCTCTTCAGAGTTAATTAATTCCATTAAAAGAGCTTCCAAAGATAATTAAACGGTTTTCTTCTCTTGATTATCTTGTTCTTCCGGCTCAACAGTTTTTTCCGTTGTGAAGTACAATTCCTCGGCGTTCTTCTTATGCTTGGCAATTATCTTGTCACCTTCTTTGAAGTGCGCCATCAACAATTCCTCGGCAAGCGGATCTTCAACATATTTCTGGATCGCACGCTTCAACGGTCTTGCGCCAAACTTCGGATCAAACCCTTTATCGGCAAGAAATTCAATTGCCGATTTGTGCAGCTCAATCCGCATTTTGTTGTCGCTGATGTTCTTCACCAAGTCTTTCATTTCGATAGTGATGATCAGCTTAATATCTTCCTTATCCAAGCTCCGGAATACAATTGTCTCATCGAGACGATTCAGAAACTCCGGGTTGAAAAGTTTTTTCATTGCGTCTTCAACGGTGTTCTTAAGACTGGCATAATGATCGCCTTCAGTCTCACCGGCAAATCCGAATCCTCCGGTCGTTCTGATTTCACGGGTACCGACGTTTGAAGTCATGATGATAATCGTGTTTTTAAAATCAACCTTACGACCCAAACTATCGGTAAGAATTCCATCGTCAAGAACTTGCAGAAGAATATTGAAAACGTCCGGATGCGCCTTTTCGATCTCATCGAACAAAACAACCGAATATGGTTTTCTGCGCACACGTTCGGTGAGCTGTCCGCCCTCTTCATATCCGACGTATCCTGGAGGCGCTCCAACCAAACGCGATACTGCAAATTTCTCCATGTACTCGCTCATATCGATTCGTATCAGCGCTTCTTCAGTATCGAACAAGTACCGCGCAAGTTCTTTTGCCAGTTCAGTTTTACCGACACCGGTTGGTCCAAGAAATATAAAAGTACCGATCGGCTTGGAAGGTCGTTTCAAACCGGCACGTGTTCTGCGAATGGCTTTCGAAAGTTTTGAAACTGCTTCATCCTGACCAATAATTCTTCCTTTCAATGCAGTTTCCATCTTCATAAGTTTTTCCGATTCAGCCTGAACAACACGAGTCATCGGAATTCCCGTCATCATGGAAACAACGGTTGCAATTTCATCTTCGTTAACATCGTAAACAATGTCTCTTGTCTTAGCGTCCCACTCGCGTTTTGCAATTTCAAGATCGGATTGAAGCTGACGTTCTTTGTCGCGCAAACGCGCGGCTTCTTCGTAATCTTGCTGTTTAACGACTTGGATTTTCAACTGCTTAATTTTTTCTATTTCTTCTTCCAGCTTTAGAATTTCTTCCGAGACAGTAAAGTTTCCCATGTGAACACGCGACCCGGCTTCATCAAGCACATCGATAGCTTTATCGGGTAAATGCCTATCCGTGATGTATCGTTCACTTAGTCTTACTGCCGATTCGATTGCTTCAGTTGAATAACGAACGTGATGATGTTCTTCATACTTGAACTTAATGTTCTCTAAAATCTGAATAGTCTCATCGACAGACGGAGGGTCAATCATAACTTTTTGGAATCGTCTATCAAGAGCGCCGTCGGTTTCGATATATTTCCGGTACTCATCCAGTGTAGTAGCACCGATGCACTGGATATCGCCGCGCGAAAGAGCTGGTTTAAACATGTTGGATGCATCAAGTGAACCAGAAGCACCGCCTGCACCGACTATTGTATGTAACTCATCGATGAACAAAATTACATCGTCGGCTTTTTCAAGTTCGTTCATCAACGCTTTCATTCTCTCTTCAAACTGACCTCGGTATTTTGTTCCGGCTACCAAGCCAGCCAAATCCAAAGTAACAACTCTTTTCTCTTGCAGAATTCTCGGCACTTTTTTCTGAACAATACGAAGAGCAAGACCTTCCGCAATTGCAGTTTTGCCAACACCGGGTTCGCCGATGAGAACAGGGTTATTCTTTTTTCTTCTGCTGAGAACTTGAGCTACACGTTCAATTTCTTTTTCGCGACCGATTACCGGATCCAATTTATCTTCGATTGCAAGTTTTGTAAGATCGCGCCCGAAATTATCAAGAACCGGTGTTTTAGTTTTATCCACTTTCTTTGCAGCAGCAGTAAACTGCTGTTGTGAAGCCGCTTTGCCGGGTTCCTTGCTACTTAAGATATTATTCAATTCAGCGCGGGAATTATCATAAGTCACGTTGAACTGATGAAGTATCTGTGTGGCAATATTGTCTTCGTCGCGCAGCAATGATAAAAGTATATGTTCGGTTCCAATGACATCCGACTTGTAAATCTTCGACTCGATCTGAGTAATCTTCAAAACTTTTTCGGCTTGCTTCGTTAGCGGTATGTTGCCGATGGTTAAAGTACCGCCGGACGTACGCACTGTATCTTCAACAGCCTTTTTCAACTTAACCAAATCAACGTCTAAATTTCTAAGAATTCTAACGGCAACACCTTGTCCTTCCCTAATAATTCCAAGTAGAAGATGTTCAGTGCCGATGTAATCATGACCAAGACGAAGCGCTTCCTCCCTACTTAACCTAATCACTTCCTGAACGCGTTCAGAAAAATTTCCTTCCATTTTCATTCCTCTGTTAATCTAAACTAATAAACAGCAAACTTTCGTAAAATGTTTCTTAAATATATAGATTGATTATCCTCATATCAAGGAACTGTTTCTGCCGCAAACCTGCCGTGTGTCTTTTCTATTGGAATTGGATTATTCTACAATAATTACTGTTCAAAGTTTTACGTATCAACTTTTTGAGGGATGCAAACTGAGAACTGCTTTTGAAGCAAATTAAGAAGCCGCTCATAGGCGGCTTCAAATAAGATATAAACGATCATACTTGAACGTGAGGAATTACTTTAGAAGATTCATCTTTATGGTGTTAATAAAACTACCACTTTGCATACGCGCAAAATAAATACCGCTTGCAACTTTTTCTCCAATTTGATTGCGGCCATCCCAACTTACTTTATAAATGCCGCTATCATATAACTCATGGTCAACCAATGTTCTGATTAATGTTCCGCGAATATCGTAAACAGCCAGATGCACTTTTTCTGTTTTCGGAATTGAGAAATTAATGTTAGTTGTTGGGTTAAAAGGATTGGGATAATTTTGCGAGAGATTAAATCCTTTTGGTACATCGGGAATTTGTTCTACAGCGGTGGCTTCAGAATGAACCGTGCTATGGCAAGGCGTACAGCTCATTTGCGTCATAACATTATTCAACGATGACGCTCCATGACAACCTTGACAAGATTTATTGTCTGCCGGAGTAACAAAGGTCGGCACAAAAGTCTTAGCAAAGAAATTGTTGAGCAACTCAACAGTCTTTGCAGCCGCATCGCCGGTTACTCTTGCGCATCTCTCTTTCCGTTCAACATCTCCAACTTTTTTATTCGCAATTACACACCATTGGCTCACAGAGGAATGGCATAGCGGGCTGCCGGAAATACTTGGTATTAGCTTACTATCATATTTATGAACTGAATATTTGTTTTGAACGGCAAAATCATTTGCGGTACCGGTAGGAAGGTGTGCCTGGCAATACCATCCCCACAACTCGTTAATTAACGGGCCCGAAGCCGCCTTCTCAGTTACCAAGCTGATCATTGCCGCCCCACCGTTAATTGAACCGCACAATGTTCCCCAACCGTTTCCGCCGCCTCTTCCGTACGACATAATTTCCATTGGTATGTTTGCCCAAGGGTCAGGCATTTTTGCTTTGATTACTTCCAATATTCCGCCGAAAGCCCCTGCACAGCAATCTTTGTCGTTCCAGTAATAATAATGCGCTTTGACACGAACTTCATCCGGGTCTAAAGCAACATAAGGAAAAGGCCATGAAGCAGCTTTTGTTTCAGCCAAAATTTTTCCACCAGAAAGAACATCCAATCCAGCAAAACCAATAACAGCGCCAACAGCATATTTGGATGAGGTTGTCAGAAAATCTTTCCTAGTAATTTCATTGCTCATAATATTCTCCAAGTTTAGTTTTTATTATTGTTAAGAAGCAGTATTAATTTGTGCAGATGAATATCGGTTTGATCGATTTGGTACGCTTTTGTGAAATGAATTAATGATTCTTTTTTATCGCAATAGAGCCAAAGAATTCCAAGCGCTATTAATTTCTCATACTTGTTCTTGAAGTCGATTTCATTTCTTTCTATTTCCACGATAATATCCTGACAAGGGCAATCATCCGCATTCAAATCTGTCTGAATTATAAATGATAAATCTTCTTCAACTAATTTGTTAAATTCAACAAATGCTTTTTCAATTTGAAATGTTCTTACATAACATATAATCATTTTTTTACGGATAGCTTTTGAAATGCCAGGCTTTGCGGCGAGACTTTCATAAGTATTTATCGCTCTCGCATAGTTCCGTATCATAAAGTAGTGATTTGCCAACATCTCGCTCATAGTGTTCCTTAGAGCAAATTATTTGCCAAGTATTTTCCTTTATTGATTCGCTTAAATGAGGCACTGGCAGATTTGTTTCTGGCAGCAGTTTGTTGCAAACTTTCGGTAAGGTAATATTTTTACAGAAGTTGCATTCTCATGCAACACAATGTTGTGTTTCAAGAATGCATCAGTTAATACCTATGGATTTCAATTTACGCCACAAAGTAGTTCTATCGATACCAAGAATATCAGCAACTTTAGTTTTGTTCCATTTGTTTTCATTTAGAAGTTCAATTAGTTGAGTGTTGTTCTTTTCGAAAATATTTTTAGTACCGTTGTCCTTCCTTTTGCATTTTATCGAGTCGCGAATTTTAG
>JAKAEE010000076.1 GCA_021820065.1 Bacteroidota bacterium
GATACCGGAGATGCCGTTTAAAGCATTCTCAATTTGCTGGGTAACAAGAACCTCAACTTGTTCGGGCGAAAGTCCCGGCGCTTCTGTTTGAATAACCGCCTGCGGAGGCGTAAACTCCGGGAAGACGTCAAATTTTGCTTGCGTTAATGTGTAAATTCCGTAACCTGTAAACAGAATACTTAACGCCACGATAATTCCCCGGAAGCGGAGCGCAAAACGAACAACAGAATTTAATAAACCATGTCCTTCAATCATTATCGCCCCCGCCGCCCTGGCTGCTTTGTGCCGGAGTTAATTCTTCGGATAACAAAAGCTGCGCGCCGTTTTTTACAACAGTTACTCCGTAATTTATTATTTCGTCATTACGGGGAACAAAGAATCCACCGTCCGCTGGATTATCAGTATCAACTTCAACACGAATAAATTTATCCGGAAACTTCTCAACATAAATCCAGGCTTTACCTTGATACCAGACAATTGATTCGGAAGGAACCATAACGCCGGCTAAATTTTTCCCAACAGGCAGAAATGCTTTTACGTTCATGCCGCCGCTTAATGAAGAAGAAGCAATATAGTAAAGAGTCTTTGTTTGAAACTGCGCGTTTGCAAGATTACCAGACGAAACAAATCTACATGAAATTTTCAGGTTGTTGTCTAAAGAAGGTTGAATAAAAATTTGTTCTGGAATTTTTGCGTTCATCTCATTAGGCGGTAAAGATATTTGTATCAGCGAATTATCAAGCGCCAGCAAACGTTGTAAAGAAGCAGAGCCTGTAAATATCCATTTGGAAATCCCGGTTCCCCATTGTTCAACAATTGAACTTTCCAAACCGGTTAAATTCGATTGCGCAGAATTCATATCTGCTTTATCGGATAGATATGCCGCTTGTGAAGTCTGGTAATCCTGTTCGCTTGCAAACGTTTTTTCATAAAGACTTTTTACACGCTCATAATTTTTTTGAGAGATTAATAAACTTTCTTTCGACCTTGCCAATTGCGCTTTGTCTGCTTCATAATTTTGAACATCTTTTGACAAATCATGGATAGAAACAACAGTGCCGTAAGAAGTTAGTTGAGCTTGGTGTAATGTTTGACTTAATTTAATTGTTGTTATGCCGGACTGTTCACGTTCCGGAGGGCTTAACTCAATAGTTGCAGCACCATTAACAACCTGAACACGGGAAGATGTTTGGGAAGAATTTTTTGCGGCGACTTTATCCGGTTTATCACTTCTGTTTTGAATTCGGAACGATCCTTCGGAGAAGAACCAGCAGGCAACCGTAATAAGAATTACGAATATAAACGACGATAAAACAACTTTAGATTTTATTTCCTTTTTCATTTTGGTTTAATGTTTGCTTAAAAATAAAATTTGTTTCGATAATCCGAATATTTAATTCATTTTTTATTTAGCACTTTGAATTTAATAACGAAATAAAAAATCGAAATTGTTAAAAGGATAAATACAAAAATTATAATATGTTTATGAATCTGTTCAATTACCAAATTCCATTGCATACCAAATGTAAATCCAACAGTAACAAACGTAACCGTCCATATTAGTCCACCTGCATATGCAAACAAAGCAAACTTGGAATATTTAGTAGAAGCGCTGCCAGCAATAATTGCGGTTAAATGTCTTACGCCCGGAATAAAATATCCGAATAAAAAAAGCCATTCACCGTAACCTTCAAACCATTTTTTTGTTTTATGTATCCTGTCTTCGGTGATATGAAAGAAACTTCCGTGCTTGTGCAGAAAGTTTAAACCAAATGTCCGACCAATTAGAAAACTGATGGAAATGCCTAATATGCTTCCGAGATACGATGATAATATTGTGGGGAACAGATGTAAATTATTTTGTGATACTAAGTAGCCGGCAAAGGTTAAAATTGTTTCGTCCGGAATAGGCAGACCAATAACACCCAATGACATTGAGAAAAACAGTGCGGCATAACCGTATTGCTCTACAATATGTATAAAAAATTCTTGGATAACTTTATCATCACCTTATTTACAATAATACTATAAAAATCTGCATCTAATTTTTAGGACCCCCTTCTGCACCGGGTATTGTGGCGGTTGGGTTTACTTAGTTAAGGATCCTAAACATTACCCTAACTTGTCCCGAGCAAAAAAGCCCTTCCCTCGGTGAAGGGTTTGTATTGCTAGTATCTGCGATGGACTTTTATTAAAAAATCAATCAATCTCAATTGCCGGAAAATAAATCGTGAATTTCGCTCCGTTGGGTTTATTATCCTCCACCTTAATGCTACCGTTCATCGAATGCACAATTGTTTTTACAAGACACAACCCCAAACCGTAACCGTTGACATTTTCTTTTACATTTGAAGAGCGATAAAATCTTTCGAATATTTTTTCTTTTTCGTCATCGCTGATGCCAAAGCCGTTATCCTCCACACTGATTTCAATTAGCCGGTTAATTTTAGAAATCTTGACGCGTATTTCGCTTTCTTCCGGCGAGTACTTTACGGCATTGTCAATCAGATTTTCTAAAACAATACGAAATCCCTCCGCGCTACCTCGTAAGTAAATATTGTTTCCCATCTCATAAATTATTTTGCGCTCGGTAAAAAGAGGTTTGATGTTGTCGTTGATAACTTGTAGAATGTTAAACACATTTTTATTTAACGTTGGATTGCCACTGTATTTAGCAATAATCAGAAGCGACTTCACAATGTTTATCATCTTATCTGTCTGAGTATCCAGCGCGGTTAAAGTTTCTTTGTATTCCCCCGGAGTTCTATCGCGCTTAAGAATATAATCCAGCTCGGTTTTTATTGCGGTGAGCGGAGTCATCAATTGATGGGAAGCGTTATCTGTGAAGTGAGAAATATGGTTCACTTGTTCGTCAAGTCTGGTAAAAAGATTGTTTAACGTATCGCGCAATCTTCCAAGTTCGTCGCCGGAATCCGCTTTATATTCAATTTTGGTATTCAAATTGTCAGTTGTTGTTTTTTCGGCTATAGTAATTATTTTATTGAGTGGGGCATAACTTTTTTTAGCAAGAAAAACGCTTACCAAGACTATTATAAAAAGTATTAGAGGCAGATTGAGTAGGTTGAAAATTATTAACCTATTAATAATTGAACTGTTTTCCGTTTTGAATACCGAAAGCTGCAAGTATGCAGCCTTATGATCACTGTCATGGTGGATTAGGAAATAAATCGTTCTAAGCTGATGATCTTTTACCGCGATTTCTTCAAACGCATATTTGGATTTAATGTTTGGAAAGCTCAAAGGAATATTACCAAATGCTTTGATATTTTTGCTGATAGCAATTACTTTTCCTGTTTTGCTATAGATTTGGAGTAAATAGGAATTCGGCGTAAGGGTGGAAAAATCGGGCTCTTTTAATTCACTGTAAGCCGTCACTTTAATGCTATCATTTTCAATGGTAAAAGAACCAAGCAACGTCTCAATTTCGTTTTTAAGTTTTTCATCCAGATTGTCAGTAAGGATTTTGTGAATCATTGTAATTGTAAACACATTGGATGTAATAAAGAGTAGGGAGAAGATCGCAATATTCCAAAGCATTATTCTTTTTACTGTATCTGTGAACCAGCGCTTTTTCATTTTATTCCGGTATAAAAATATATCCTTCCCCGTAAACTGATTTTATTAATTTTTTCCCCAACTTTTCCTCCAATTTTTCCCTAAGATTTTTAATTGTAACTTCGATAACATTTGTGCCGCTAGAATAATTTAGTTCCCAAACTGATTTCGTCAATTCTTCTTTACCAATTATAGACCCTTTATGCAAAATAAAATATTTTAAAAGATCATATTCTTTCCCGGTTAAAGAAATTTCCCCGAACGGTGTCGAAACTTTTCTGCTCAATAAATCCAGCTTAAGGTTAGCAACAATTAATTCTTTTTCATTGGTTTGATATCTACGGACTACAGCTTCAATTCTTGCTTTTAATTCATCAAACGAAAAAGGTTTTGTAATATAGTCGTCCGCACCTAGTTGAAGAGCTTCAACCTTATTTGCTACCTGGCTTAATGCTGTAAGCAAAATCACGGGGACTTTATTCCCACTATTTCGAAGATGCTTACAAACTTCTACGCCTGTTACTTTAGGCATTCGCCAATCTAAAATTATAACATCGAAGAGAATCGAATCTGTGGAGCGAAGAGCTTTTTGACCATCATGAACAACCATGATATGATGTCCCTCTTCAGCTAAATTTTTTTTTAATGAATTAGCTATCTGTTCGTCATCTTCTGCAATTAAAATTTCCATTTAAATTGAATTTTGTTTCTGTTAAATATCAAAATTATTTCGGTTTCTTCAAGCATAAAGTTAATAATGAAAAGGAATTCATTTTTCTTAATTATGCCCTTATCGGTAACCAACATAATTTTTCATATAAGATAAAAACGTCTTCTGCGCGGCAAAAAAATGTATCGGGAATTAAAAATATTTCAACCTTAAAACAGAGGTTCTTATGAAGAATAAATTACATCTTTTCCTTTGGATTGCAACTTTCTTTTGTTCAACCTTTTTGGCAGACGTGTTATTCGCCCAGCAATCTAATTGCCAGTATTGCCACAGCAATGAATCCGGACTTTGGGGCTCTAGTAAACATGCCAATACTCAAACAGACGTAGCTAATGAACTTGCGGCTAATTGGGCGGGTCAGGCGCCCGATTCAGTAATCTCCGGTTCGCAGGCGGAGGATTGCCTTTCATGTCATGCGCCAAGAGCCGTAACAATGAAAGGCGGAATGACGGAAACACAAGCGATGGGTTACTACTTCTCAACAGTTAATGGAAAGTTTACCGCTTCGACTGGGGCTATTAATACTTCCGATTGGCCGCACGTTACTTGCGAGTCTTGCCATAATCCCCCGGCAAATCACCCAACTTCCGGTAGACCAGCGCTTGGAGCTTATAATTCTAAAACACTTTCTTACGACGCTGTTCAAACTACAAATGAACTCTGCGGGCAATGCCACGGCAATTTAAAATTTGTCGGCACCGATCACCGCATTTATAATGCATGGAAAATGAGCAGACACGGTCATAAAGGTCAAGCCGATTTGGCGGGCGAATTAGCGGCAAGCCACACTGGTCAAACACCAGATCAAGTTATTGCCGGCGAAGACTGCATTGCATGTCACGCGCCAACGTCTGTAAACTTAAAGGGAGGAATGACCGAAGCTCAAGCTCTGGGAAATTTTTTCTCTACTTCTAATGGAACTTTTACTTCGTCGACTGCTACTGCCGATACACTAAATTGGCCAAACGTAAGCTGCATTACCTGTCACGATCCTCATAACCCGAACGCGATTTCATATTTTAATTCAACTACAAAAACTTACACGGTTATGAACTCATCCAACGAATTGTGCGGTCAATGTCACGGCAACCTTCGCTTTCAGGGCACAGATCATTTGAGTTACAATATTGATTCCGGCTCAGGTGGAAAAGGCATTCCCGATGTTCATTCCATGAACGCACAGTGCGTTGACTGCCACATGTATAAAACACTTATCGATGGAACAAATTCAAAAAATTACAAAGGGCATAGTTGGTCGGTATTTATTAAAGAACCGGATGGAAGCGTTGTTTCATCGTGCACCAAGTGCCATGCAACAATGACAGCCGATTCATCAATGATTTACGTAACAAAGTGGAAAACTGAGTTCCAAAATCTGGATTCCGTTGCTAACGCAAAAGTTACCGCCGCCCAAAATATGCTAACCGGAAGCAAGGATTCCACTAAAATTAAATCTTTGCAAGATGCAATATATAACATGACCTATGCTGAAAAGGATGAAAGCCATGGCGTTCATAATCATCTTTACAGCAGCCTTCTATTAAACAGCGCAATTGATAAGGCAAACAACATTATAACCGGCGTTGATATTAATGACTCCAGCAAACCTCTCGTTTTCGGATTGTCGCAGAATTATCCTAATCCATTTAACCCTACAACAAAAATTAATTTTACAATTCCACGCACCGGCAATGTAACTCTTAAAGTGTACGATATTCTTGGAAAGGAAGTCGCGGTTTTGGTCAATGGATTTGTGAACTCCGGCAAGTACTCGGTTAATTTCAAAAATGCAGAAGCTCTATCAAGCGGAATTTATTTCTATAGATTAAAAGAGGGAAATCTTACTCAGGTTAGAAAGATGGTTCTGCTGAAATGATTATTTCAAGCAAGCATGAGGAACCCCGGAAAGGTCTTAAAAATATCCTAACCTCGATGGTAATCTGCCTTTACCATCGAGGTGTACCTATAGATTTATTATTCTCTCTCTATGAGTTTCAGTATTGTAGGCAAAACAACAAGTAAAAGTGGAATGGTAATTATGAACCCGCCGATAATTGCAATTGCCAACGGTTGATGCATTTGCGCACCGGTTCCAATTCCAAGAGCCAACGGCAGCAACGCAGCAATAGCGCCCAGAGCCGTCATTAAATTAGGACGGATTCGCTTGGAGACCGCATTCATTACCGCTTCATTCACATTGTTAGTTTTCCTCTCTTCGCGAAACTGCAAATATGTAAATATCGAATTCTCGCCGATGATTCCAACAATCATAATTATTCCGGTGTAGCTTCCTACATTTAAAGGAGTTCCGGTAATCAACAAAGCAAATACGCTTCCGGCTAATCCTAAAACGGCAATAAAAATAATTGCAAGCGAGATTTTAATATTCCTGAATAAGAATAAAATTACCGTAAACACCAAAAGCACGGCAGAAAGTAGAATCATAAGAAGTTCTGCAAAAGCGTGCTGCTGCTCTGCGTATGCGCCGCCGTAAATAATTTGGTAACCTGTCGGAAGTATAATTCTTTTTGAGATTTTACTTTGAATTTCCTTCAGAGTGCTTCCGAGATCACGGTTGTTAAGCCGGGCGGTTACCGCTACCATCGGTTTTAGGTTTTCCCTCTCAATTTCGGCAACGCCTTTTTTTATTTCGATATTTGCAAATTCATTTATCGGTTTTATTCTGCCGTCTTTCAGAAAAAGAAAACTTTTATTTAAGTCGCGGTCGGTTTTATCATAACCTTTTTCGAACATCTTGATGTTGACTAATTGATTTTTTTCTAAAACGCCGCCGACAATAGTCCCCTCGATTTTTGTCCGCATCTGAAATTGAAAATCGCTTGGGGTAAGATTATACTTTGCCAGTTCTTCAATTTTGGGCACTGTATGAATTTCCGGACCGGCAATAACAACCCCGTTAAATACATCGGCTGTTCCTTGAACATTCGAAACGACTGCGGCAACGCTGTCTGCAATTTCTTTGAGTTTAGACTGATCGTCGCCGAAAATTTTTATTTCGACCGGCTGAACTGAACTCATCAAGTCGCCGAGCATATCGGTAATAACCTGACCGAAATCGACGCGAAGCGAAGGAAGAGCCGCTTCAATTTTTTTTCTGATTTCATCTGAAACTTCAGTAGTGGTTTTACTTCTTTTCTTTTTAAGCTGAATGAGATAATCGCCGCGGTTTGGTTCGGTTATAAAAAATCCCATTTGAGTTCCGGCTCTGCGCGAAAAACTTTCTACCTCCGGCGTCTTTAATAAAATTCCGTCCACAACCTTCAACATGCGGTCGGTTTCATCTAACGATGTTCCGGGCGGGCTGCCAAAATCCAGTACTATCGATCCCTCATCCATCTCCGGCAAAAATCCGCTTGGAAGTTTTGGAAGAACAAACATTGCCGTCGCTATTAACAACACAACAAAAGCAATTGAGATGTAAGGACGGTTAATAAAGAAGTAAACCCAGTTTCTTTTCTTGACTCCTTTCAATTTGCTTTCAACAGTATGAGTTTCTTTTGACAGCAGAAGATAAATTACCGGAAGACCGATCCACGTTACAAAGAAAGAACAAAGAAGTGTAATGATCATTGTGTCGGTCATAACTTTAAAATATGCGCCGGCAACTCCGCCCATCAAAACAAACGGAAGAAAAATTACGATTGTGCTTAACGACGAGCCGACCATTGCAGGCAGAAGATATTTGACTGCCTTGCCTACAAGATTAATGCTTTTCTCTTCCGGGTTTTCTTCGTGCGTGCGATGAATTTGTTCGATCACCACAATTGCGTCGTCTATAATTAAACCTATTGCAGCGGCTATTGCGCCGATAGTCATAATATTAAAAGTGTAACCGAGTGAGAGAAGAACAATTAGAGTTAATCCTAACGTTACGGGAATTGTAATCAAGATTACCGAACTTGCTTTTAGAGATTTTAAGAATAAGATGGTGATAATTATCGCAAGCAAAAGTCCGATCCACAAAACATCTTTAAGACTGCTGATTGAATCGCTCACAAAATCCGCCTGGTTGTAGAACGGCTTTAATTCAACATCCTTTGGCAAAATTGTTTTTAATCCGGTTAATTGATTTTTCACTCCGTTAACAACATCAATCAAGTTTGCGTTGGGTTGTTTTACAATTGCAATTAACGGAACGTCTTTTCCGTTGGCGTTAATTCTAATATAATCCCGCCGCTCGGAAATTCTAATCTCCGATATATCTTTAAGAGCAATTTTATTCTTAGGAGTGTTTACTATAACAGTATTTTCAAGCTCGCTTTTTTTATTTATGGTTGCGTCGGTAAGCGTTAAATATAAGCGGTTGTAACTGATCTCAAATCCGTTCGAAGCAATGAAGTTATACTTTGCCAAAATATCTGCAATCTCTTGAGGAGTAATTCTCAAATTGCTCAGTTTTAACGGATCAAGAATAATCTGATATTCTTTAACCTTTCCGCCAATTATTGCAACATCCGAAACGCCTTGTACCCGCGAAAGAAACGGCTTGACTGTAAACTCCGCAAGCTGTCTTAGTTCAATCTGACTCTTGTTTTTGCCTTCGAGTGAAAATCCCATCACCGGTAAAATTGAAGGATTCATTTTTTCCACAGTGATATTAATTCCCGGAGGAAGATTTTGTTTGATAGCGTTAATCTGCGCTTCAATTCTTTGTTTGCCAAGATCAACATCGCTTCCCCAGTTTAAGAATGCAGAAATCTCGCAGCTTCCGCGGCTTGTTATACTTCTAATTATGTTTAAATCTTCAACGCGTTTAATTGCATTTTCCAACGGCACGGTAACTGTAACCATCATTTTATCAACCGGCTGTTCGCCGTTATCGGCAATAATTTTAATCTTCGGAAATGTTATATCCGGAAACAGCCCTGTTTTTATTTTCATTAACGAATAAGCCCCGCCAAGCAAAATCATTAACAGAATAACTGCAATGGGACCTTTATATTTTACATAAATATTACCCATAACTTCATTTCCTTATCAAAACTTTTGCGGTATCTGGTAAACCGAAAGCGCCCTCCGAAACAATCCGGTCGTTGTTGGTTAAATTACTTCCAAGCAACTGAACAAGGCTGTCGTTCTCAATTCCTTTGGCAACATTTACCTTTACCGCTGTGGAATCGTTAATTAATTTCATCACCCAAAATTTTGATTGAGTCTCGTCGGTCATCAAAGCAGATTTTGGAACGGTCAAAGCGTTTGAGAAAGACTGCACCGGAATTTTTACAATTACGTTTAAGTTCTCCGGTAAATTTCCGGGTTGAGAAAGCTGGATCAGATAAGTCTGCGTCTGCGATGTTAGATCTACGCTTGGCAGAACTTTATTTATTATTCCGTTCATCGATTTTCCATCCGGCAGATTAATCACGCACGCGCTGCCTAATTTTACACTCGACACAAATTGAAAGGGAACGTTAAGCTGAATAACGAGAGAAGAAGGATCGGAAATAACCGCAATCTGCTCGCCGTCCGTTACAAAATCTCCAATGTTATGATTCTGCTCGGTAAACACGCCTGAAGTTTTTGTTCTTATAGTTACAATTCCTTTAAACGAATCCTTTCCTTTGTTTGAATCTTTGCCAAGATTAATATCCATCTTTCCATCGGCTGAAGATTCTTTGGTTTGTATCTGCAAAATTTCATCTCCGGCATTTATGCGGTCGCCAATTTTCTTGAAGAATTTTACAATGAACCCTTGAAATGTTGCGCGTACAATTTCCTTTTTCTGAAAGATTGTGTTGGCGTTCAACTGCAGATAATTGTTCATATTTTTCAAAGAAGGAGTTATAACCAAAACCGGCGAGCCGCTTGTTTCATCGGAGGTTTTACCGTTTCCGCCGCCGCAGGCAGAAAGAAGCGTAAGAAATAATGCCGCCGACAAAGCAAAAACATATTTTCTTTTTTTAAGATGTTTCATTTTACCAATTCCAATAATTGTAATTGTTTATTTCAAGCTGATAATTAATTTCCGTGCTGATGTTGTTTTTCTGAAGATCAATATAATTTTTAAGAAGAGTCAAATACTCAATCATCGACAGCGAACCCTGTTGAATTTGATTCTTAGCCAGAGAGATTACCTGTTTGTAATCTTCAATCTGGCTTTGAAGATTATCAAGAGAATACTTCAGTGATTTGATTTTATCTAATCCATTCTGCCGCTGCAAAAAAAGATTCTTCTCGAAGTAATCTTTGTTCTGCCGGATTGTTTTTCCAAAGACATCAGTTTGCTGGCGTGTAATATCTCTTTGATTGCCGTCAAAAATGGGTAAAGAAAAATTAATGCCGGCGCTTAACCCAAATTTGCGCTGAATGTTATTCAACTCAACAGCATTCAAACCCGTATTAAAAAATACATTTACTTGCGGCTGGTATTTAGTTTCAAAAAGCTGCTGCTGGTTAGCAATGACCAAACTATCGATTGAGAACTTGGTCACAAAATTAGATTGAACGGCTTGCTTTGAAATATTCAGATTCACATTTTCTAAAATCGCCGCGCTGGTATCTTTGATCCCGCAAATTGAGTTTAACTGTGTAAGTCCGCTTCTATAATTTCTCCAAATTTCATCAAGCTGCGTCATCTGATTTTTGGATTCGATTTTTAGCAGAAGAAAATCCTGCGCTTTCACAAAACCTTTCTCAACTAATTCCCCGGTTATTCTTAACTGCTCTTTAAGGTTCTCAATATTTTCTTTTGTTAGATTATAAAGCAGCAGATTTTGGGTACAGTTTAGATATTGATCCGTTACTGCCTTTTTAAGATTATGCTCTTCAATCTGGATGTTGTTCGAGACGCTTTTATTAGATAAATCATTTTTGCTTTGAAGTGCGTCAAGCAGATTGCCGTTAAAAATATTCTTTGCAAAATTTACCTGCACAGAATATAACCCGCCGTTTGTTAAACCAACATCGTAGCCAATCGCGTTCGGATCCGGATTCGCTGTAACAATTCCGCCGCTGTTGTTAAAGTATGGAACAAACAAGTAATTACCGGTCACCGAAATCTGGAAAGCCGAGTTTTGCGCTTTGTCCAATTCGTTCTGAAGATTGTTGACCGGAATTTGATTGCGCAGATCATTGAGCGATGCAGCATTTTCCAGCGCTTTGTTGATGTAAAAATCAAGATTCCTTTGAGCCAAAAGATTTGGCGCAATCAGAATCAGCGTAATTAAAATTATTTTTTTCATTTTATAATTTGTCATTTATAATTTATCATTTATAATTTATCATTTATAATTTATCATTTATAATTTATCATTTATAATTTATTTGATTTGTCAAACTCCAATGCTGCAATATACATACCGTTGCTAAACTGATTTGAAATTTCAATTCCGTATAAATCGCAAATCTTCTTTGCTATTGTTAAGCCGAGCCCAACAGATTCCGTTAGATTCGATTCCTTATAAAACCGGTCGAAAAATTTTTCCGGTGCGTTCTTTGGTTCCAATGCAGTATTCGATATTGTTAATCTGTTTTCAGTCCCTATAATATTTATTGATCCGCCCGGCGTACTATGTTTTATAGCGTTCGAGATTAAATTTCCCAAAAGGATATTCAATAACGACGCGTTCATGTTGAATGTAATTTGCTTTTGCAACGAAAGATTTACGGTCAAGCTTTGCGAGGCAATAAAATCTTCAGACAAGGAAATAATATTTCTTACTTCTTCGGCAATGTTCACGTTTTTCGATTCGAATAAATCTTTATGTTCAAGTTTATTAAGGAGAAGAATCGCCTTATTGATGCGTTCAAGTTTGTAAAGCTGTTTCAACGAAGTATCCAGCGTAGTCAAATTTTCTTCATTCAAATTGCTGCTTTGCAAAAGCAGTTCCA
>JAKAEE010000077.1 GCA_021820065.1 Bacteroidota bacterium
TTCTACACTCAATGATACTCAATCGTACTTCCGCCGATGAACTCGCGAAGAACCGAATCTCCCGGGATTGCGGAATCATCTTCAATCGGTTCAATCGCTTCCAAAACTTTTCGAACCCGCGCAGCTCTTGTGTACGCATCTTCTCTTAACGGATCACCATTGTATTTTTTCTCCCATTCCTTAAAATGTTCAAGCAGCTTCGGTCTATAAATCGGCACTTCAAACGGCATCGATGTATTCACAATATAATCGGCAGTGGTGCAGTACGGCAATATCGTTCTCTTTTCCGAAGATCGCACGTAATGCCAGTGCAGCAAAGTTTGTTCGGGATTGTACGCGCGGTGAACGGAATCACGTAACATGCGGCGTATTAACCTGAGATCGGTCCAACGAATATATTGCCCGTCGGCGCTTTTCATCTGTAGAAGCGGCTCAAGATATAGTTTGAATTTTTGTGCTGCCGGAATCTCTTTGCTGAAGTCGGGATAAAGTCCGTGCAAGCTATCGATGAGCAAAACTTCGTTTTCTCTAATCCGCAGTGGCGTACGGTCGAGAAATCTTTTGCCGGATTTGAAATCATAGAACGGGATTTTCACCTCTTCGCCGGTTGCTAATTTTTTTAGATGCTCGTTGATCATTTCAAGATCGAGCGCTTGCGGTGTTTCAAAATCGTAATCGCCAAATTCATCTTTCGGATGGAGTTCAAGGTCAAAGAAATAATTATCAACAACCAGCGGAACGAAACTCATTCCCATTTTCTTCAAGCGCATTTCGAGCTTCATTGTCGTCGTGGTTTTTCCTGATGACGAGGGCCCGCTCACCATCACCATTTTCAGCTCGTTGCTTCTTTCTTTTATAAGATCGGCTGCGGTATCAAGCTGCGTTTCATAAAACGATTCGGCTTCATGAACTATTTGCGGGAACTCGCCTTTTCTAATTCGTTCGTTTGTGGATTCAATTGTATTTAGTTTGTGCGCAACAGCCCAATCGAGAGCTCGCCAAACTTTTTTCCACGGAATCAATTCGTTCGGTTTGGAAAAATGCCGCGAGTCTTCACGCCGTCTTCTTGCGGCTTCTTCCCTGTAAAGAATAAATTCTTTTGCAACTTTTGAATGACCGTTCTTGATCAAAACTTTTTCAATGATATCTTGAATCTCTTCAACGTGAGGTCTGTATCCTTCTTCGTAAGTCTCTTCCAGAACCGTAATAACATGTTTGGCTAGTTCTTCTGCTTTTTCTTTATCGCGCCCGCCGACAGCAACCGCCGCTCTGTAAATTACGTTCGCAATTCTATCCGCGTTGAACGGAACGATCGCGCCGCTTCTTTTAATAACAAATTTGAATTTTCCCACCTTGTCTCCAAATCATTTGTGGATTCGTTTATAAACACCTGGTCAATTTAATTCGATGGGTACTTTAATTCAAATGTTGGAGGGGTTGGAATAGTTGCCGGGAAAAAGCCGAACGCTCAGTTCGGCTTTTTCTCTTTGGTTGGATTCAAATTATACGTCTGCGATTTTCCTTTTGGTATGCTGAGTGATTTCCAATTTGCGCCGACATGCTGACGCGCGATGAAAACAATCTGTCCGACGTGATAGGACAAATGTGAAAGCGATCTTGCCAGCGCATCGGAAACCGTTAATTCGGTTTCTCTTATTTTAACTTTGCGGAGAAGGTCTGCATCTGTAAGCTTGTTCAACTCAGTTAGCAGAACTTCGAACGCTTCATTCCAATCTTTCAACAGAGCGTCTCTGTTTTTATTCGATTCCTCAAATTCTCCGTCGCGGTTGCGCCATGGTTTCTCGCCGTCTTCTGTTAAAAAATTTGTAAACCGCGATTTAAGATTTCCGGAAAGATGATTCATCAATATTGCAATAGAGTTCTCGGTTCCGGGAATTATTTTGTGCAAATCCTCATCCCTTACCTGCACTACAGCAAGTTCGGCAAGTGATTTGTATCTATTATATTCCGATTTGATTGATTCGATTACCATAAAAAATTCCTTTCCTTCAAATTGTCTGCGCGAATATAATAATTGATGTGTTATTCTGGAAGGTTCATTTAACGATGCGGGATGACCGTTAGACTATTAGACGCTTGCAAATGAATTTACTATCAATTTCTGCTCAAGCGTTTCAAGCTCTTCCATAATTTTTTCTTTTACGCTTTCGGTCTCTTCCAAAATTTCCGGTATGAGTTTTTTATAGTACTCAATTCCATCCAGCAAGTTTGTTCGAAACGTATTAAAAAATTCTTCGCTTTGTGCGGTGATTGCGTCGGTTTTTTCTTCCATCTTCTTCTGCAAATAATCGATATAAAGACTCAACTCTTTAACAAACATGTTCGGACGGTTTGGATCTGTGATCAAATTCATTCTTCCGTAAATGTGATCGACCATTTCCTTCAGCGTTGCAACTTTAGAGAAATACGCGAGGTTTGGTCCCGGACACACGGAAACGGCTTGGCTGATTTTCGGCGTTTCAATTTTATTCACTATCAGCGCGGAAGCTGCGAGTCCTTCGCATAAACAAGCTTTGCCAACAACTTTGTCAAATTCATTTTTAAATTCTGCGGGATCAGTAGCGGTTTCTTTCAACTCTGCAATTTTTTTATTCAGAAATGTAATTGACGCGGTACACAGCGGTTTATCGGAATATTCTTTGTTGGACAGCAAAAACTTTTTAGTGCACGCGCTGCCGGGATTTCCTTTTTCAATTTTAGCAAACTTCTCTTGGTCTTTGCTGTTTTCGCGCAGACTGTTAAATGGAACTCCCAAAGGAGAAATATCGCTTAGATAAAAATCGTCTTCTCCCGCAGCGCAAAGTTTTCCCAGCGTATAATCATCAATGTTCATCACTTCCGGAACCAACAGAAACGGGCTGCCCCATCCAACAGACTGAACGCCGTAATGATGCAGTAAAAAATCCTGTTCCGTTGATTTTCCAACACCGCCTTGAACTGTGATTTTCACGCCGAGTTTATGTTCATCAATTGAAATTTCTTTTTTGTGAAGCGCTTGAAGATAAATTTCTTTCAATGATTGAAGCAGTTCGCTCTTTCTGTTTTTGAATTCATCGAGGATCGGTCCCAACAACAATCCGTCCGTTGCAAATGCGTGACCGCCGCAATTTAATCCGGATTCAATTCTGTATTCCGAAACCCACAATCCTTTTTTCGCCAAAAACTTTCCTTGAATAAACGCAGAGCGGAAATCGCTTACCTTGATAACAATTTTCTTTTTGAAGTTACCGGTTTTATCGGGAAAGAAATCTTTAAACGTTTCGATGTAACCGTACAGACGCGGATTCATGCCGGCAGAAAAAATTATCGAACTTTCAAGTTCGCTTAGAGCAAAACCGCGCAGAGCGGCTAACGCGTCATTAAATTCCGGCGGAAGTAAATTTCCGTTCGAATCATAATTTGCTTTATCAACTTTCGTCATAATGTTTACATTAACTTCACCGGGCGTTATGCTTTCTCTGAGTTGGTTTTGAAAACTTTTTGCAGTCTCCGAATCGTTTATCTGCAGCATCTCATCGTATTTCTTTTTTAAATCGGAATCATCCGGAAGCATTTCAAAATATTTATTTATTTCACCGCCCGTTTCAAATGGAGAGTTTTTTAATTTCTCAAATTGCTCTTTCACGATTTGATTGATCATGTTCAGATAAGCGGTGGTTCTGCGCGCGCGCGAATCGTGTTCGTCCGCTTTTATCTCAACATAAGGTTTACCGGATTTTTCAAGATAATGTTTGCGCAGATGTTCCAACAGAATATCGTCCACGATGGACATAACAGACGAAATTCCATACTTGGCAACTTTTACCGGCGTATCGACAGAAAAGCCGAGTCCTAAAACGGGTATATGAAACTTATGCATGTTGGATTTTTCCATTTAGATGAACCGCTTCCTTGGGTGGTGAACTTACAAAAATTACATGGTGTATATCTATTAGAGTGGGGCGGCTTGAGTAGGTTTTACATTTATTTTACAAATCTTGCCAGCTTGAAGTAAATCGCTTTAATGTTACGGGTTTAATTATTTTTTCTCTCCATGCTGGGCAACCATTGCGCGATGAACGTTTATTTTCTGCCAGACGTTGCCAAGAATGTACGGTTCTATTTTGAACCATTGCTCTTCAAGCTCCGCGCGCGAAGGATAATCACAAACTATCATCGAGCCGATCATTTTCCCGTCATCATTAAGAATCGCCGATGCATAGAGCCACTTACCTTCGTCAAACATTTTCTGTGCGAACTTCAAATGTTTTTCTCGTACTGCCATTCTTCTTTCCAGCGCCTTATCGTCGGTGCCGTCGTAAGCTATCACAATAAATTGCATCTATATTTCTCCAGGAAGAATTTATAAATCATTTAACGATTTCCATAACATCTTCTTTGTTGGGCACAACGCACAGAAACTCGAACGGTTCATTACCAATGGTTTGATAGCTGTGCGGAGTTTTTGCCGGTATGAAAACGACATCATTTTTTTTCGCTTCAAAAGTTTTATCGCCTATCACAACAATCGCTTTGCCGCCAAGGACAAGTTGTTCGTGTTCAACTGTGTTCGTGTGCATCGGCATTGAGCCGCCCGGTTCAATCGTAAATTTTCTCATCGCGAAATTTGGTCCCTCTGATGGTCCGATCAAAACTTGCCGCGATGTTTTTGTCGCAGCTTTTACTTCTTCTTTTTTAACTTCATCAAGTTTTTTAACGCTCATAAAAATTCCCTTTCAAAAAAATTAATCTACTATAAAAAGTTTTGCGCCGGTTTTTGTGTAAGAACGGTGCGGCGCCAATTCATCCGCAACTTGGTAACTCATGCCCGGCAGCAATAAAGATTTTGTTCCGTCTTTAAGTTCGGTGTGAAGTTTCCCTTCCACACATAAAATGATATGTCCTTTTGAGCACCAATGATCGGCAACATAGCCGGGTGTGTATTCAACCATTCGTACGCGGATATCTCCGAAAGTTTTTGTTTTCCAAAATGCAGAACCCGTTTCTCCTTTGTGCTCTTCCACTTCGACTTTCGACCAGTCAATTGTGCTGAACGGTATGTCGGTGATTTTCATGTTTTCATTCTCCCTATTATTTCAAAAACGTAACCGACCCGTCATCCAAATCATACCGCGCTCCGACGACATCAACTTTTTTCTCGTGAACAAATTCTTCAATAATCGGCTCTGACGATTTCAGTTGAGCAACAACATTTTGCACATTGATACGAACTGCGTTCTCAACAACATCGCCGGATAAACTTTTAGCTTTCTCTACTGCCGGCTGAATTGCTTCAACCAAATATCTTAAATGACCGGGCGCTTCTCCTCCTTTGACAGCGGCGCTAACCGCCCCGCATCTTTCGTGTCCGAGAACCACAATAAGTTTTACGTTCAAATGCTCGACGGCGTATTCAATGCTTCCGATTGCTGCGTCATCCAAAACGTTTCCCGCAACGCGAATTACAAACAGATCACCGATGCCTTGATCAAAAATTACTTCCGGCGGAACTCTGGAATCCGAACAACTGAGAACAACTGCAAATGGATGCTGCTCGTTTTTTAATTCCGTTCTTCTCGCAGATGTTTGATCCGGATGAATCATCTTTGAAGATGTGTAACGTTTATTTCCATCGACTAATTTTTTTATCAGCGAACTAACCTCGGATTGAGTTTGCGCCTGGAATTTCGCGCCAGCTAAAAACAAAGAGAATGCCAGAATAAAAAGAAAACATCTATTTGATTTCATGCTTTACCTTTCATTTAATATGATTGAGTTTCATAATTAGCTAATTTTTAATTTGACGGCAAGCCATTCGTACAATCTGCCGGGCAGTAATCCGACAATTCTGGTTAACAAAACCATCGGCAGCGGAAACTGAATTACTCTTTTCTCTTTTTTTATTCCTGCTAAAATTTTTGAAGCGGCTTTTTCGGGAGACATCAGCATCGGCATCTTAAATTTGTTTTGGGCGGTCATCGGCGTCTTAACGAATCCCGGTCTGACCGTAATAACTTTTATCCCGTGCGGTTTCAATTCTACTCTCAATCCTTCCAAATAATTTGTAACTGCGGCTTTGCTTGCGCAATAAAAGCCGCTGCCCGAGTAACCACGGTTATCGGCAAGACTTGAAACTCCAACTATAGTTCCTTCTTTTCTACTCAGAAAATCCGGTAATAGTTGTTCAACCCAATAAACAATTCCCAAAACGTTTACACCAAATGTGTTTTCGGCAAATTTAGAATTATAATTTTTCGGAGTTACGAGATAACCAACACCCGAATTCAATATTGCAATATCAACGCGCCCAAATTTTTGTTTGATTGACTCATACGCAGTTTTCACTTCTTCCTTTTTCGTAACGTCGCATTTCAAAATTAGTAATTGGTCATTGGTCAATTGTAATTTGTCTTCGAGTTCCTCAAGCAGGTCTTTTCGTCGCGCAGCCAGAACAAGTTTGCATTGTTCCTTTGCAAGTGCAACTGCCAACGCTTTTCCAATTCCGGATGACGCGCCGGTGATGAGAATTATTTTGTCTTGAAGATCCATTGGCGGATTTTTTACTTACAATTTACATTTTATAAACCAATTCCACATCCCTGCGTAATACAATAACTCTCGTCAACTTTTTTAGATAGCGCAAAATTTGTATCTTTTCGAAAATTTTTTGGACAAGATTCATGAACCCGGAGTTTTATCAAATAGATAATGTGTTTGTAAATGCCGAGATCGTTGAGAAAAGATTTACTTGCGACCTTGCCAAATGCAAAGGCGCGTGCTGTACGATGGAAAGCGAGTTCGGCGCTCCGATTACCGAAGACGAGATTGAAACGATCAACAAAAATCTAAATGTGATTTTGGAGTACTTGCCAAAAGAGCACGTAAAGGAAATAGAAAAGAACGGTTTCTGGATTAGAAAATTTGATGAATTGATGACGCGCAGTGTTAACAACAGAGCCTGCGTTTTCGTAACTTTCGACAGTGAAATTGCCAAGTGCGGGATCGAAAAAGCACATCGCGACGGAAAAATAGATTTTATCAAACCGGTATCGTGCCATCTTTTTCCAATTCGTGTTTCTAACTTCGGCGGACCGGTATTACGGTTTGAAAAATATTTCGAATGCGAGCCTGCACTTGAAAAAGGAAAAAGTACCCAGGTAAAGGTTATTGATTTTTGCAAAGATGCTCTCGAGCGTGAATACGGCAAAGAGTGGTTCATAAAAATTAAAAAGGAAGTCAATCATTAATATGTTGTCTCTACAGCAAAAATTATCACTGCAGCAGAAACTTTCTCCGCAGCAAATTCAGTATCAAAAACTGCTTCAGCTTAATACGCTTGCTCTGGAACAACGCATTAAAACGGAACTTGAACTCAATCCCATTCTCGAAGAAACTCTCGATGAAGAATTTGAACAGACGCTTGAGGAAACCGAGGATTCCGACAATGACGAAAAAACTGTTGACGACGATGATGATAAATACGACAGCAAAGACGATGAGTTTGATCTGGAAGATTTTATGAACGAAGCCGAGTCGGAACAGGAATTCACCCGGCTTAACCGCAGCAAAGACGAAGAAAAAGTTCAGCCAATCGCTCCTCAAAAAAAATCTCTCCGCGAAAGTCTGCTCGATCAGCTTCACATGCTCGATATCAGCGAGGACGAAAAGATTCTCGGCGAAAACATCATCGGCGGTTTGGATAAGGACGGGTATTTCAAAGCCGATCTTGAAAAAATTGTAAACGAATTAAGATTGTTCGACCATACTGAAGTTACAATTGGGCAAGCTGAAAACGTTCTTAAACAAATTCAACTGCTTGAGCCAATGGGGATTGCATCGAGAAATTTGCATGAATGTCTGCTGATTCAAATTAGAAACTCCTCCTATGATCCCTACTATTCATACCTTGCCGAAAAAGTTCTATCCGAACATTGGGACGACTTTACAAATAAGCGGTTCGATTCGATTCAAAAGGCGATGAATCTTTCGAAAGAAACTTTGCGGTCAACAATTGATCTAATTCAAAAATTAAATCCCAGACCGGGCGAAGGCAACATCGATTCTGAAGAGATGAACCAGATTACGCCGGATTTTCTGATCGAAAAAGTTGAAGACAATTATATTGTTACGCTTAACGACAGAAGCATGCCTTCGGTTACCATCAGCAAAACATATTTGGAATTGCTTGATACGAACAAGCGAAAGAGAAAAATTTCCGATCGGGAAAAAGAAACGCATAAATTCTTGCGGGAGAAATTCGAATCGGCAAAATGGTTTATTGCTTCTCTTCAGCAGAGACGCAACACGCTTATAAAAATCATGCGTTCAATACTTGAAAAGCAATACGAGTTTTTTGAGAACGGTCCACGCTTCTTGAAACCGATGATTTACAAAGACATTGCCGATGAGATCGGAATGGACATTTCCACAATCAGCCGCGTCGTTAACGGAAAGTTTGTGCAAAGCCCGCAAGGCATTCACGAACTGAAATATTTTTTCAGCGAAGGTTTATCGACCGATTCCGGCGACGACATTTCCAACAAACACATCAAAGAACTCATCAAAGAAATTTGCGACAACGAACCGAAATCAAATCCTTACAGCGACGATAGGATAGCAAGCATTTTACAGGAGAAAGGAATTCACATAGCAAGACGGACGGTTGCAAAATACCGCGAGGCATTGATGATTCCAGTCGCCCGGCTTCGCAAAGAACTATGATTTTTATCGACACCATTCTAATTGTATTTCTATTTACTCTGTTCGGAATTTCCCACACTTTCTTGGCATCCAATAAAATCAAAATTGCTCTCGCGCAGAAGCTCGGCGTCAAGATAGCATTTTACCGTTTGTTTCATAACGTATCATCCATTTTAATTTTTGCTGCTGTCTATGCTCTGGCACCAAAGCCAAATGTAACGGTATATGACTTACAATATCCGTTCGATATTATTACATTTGCACTCCAGGTTGCATCGTTAGCCGGTTTGTATTGGGCAACGCGGCTGATCAACTTAAAAGAATTTGTCGGCATTTCGCAGATCGAAAGGTATTTGCGCGATGAATACAAAACCGAAGACTTAGATGAGAAACAGACGTTGAGAATCGAAGGCGCGTTTAAGTTTGTACGGCACCCGGTTTATTTTTTCTCGATTTTGTTTTTAGGTCTGCGTCCAACGATGGATTTGTTTTACTTGATAATGTTCGTTTCCGTGATAATTTATTTTTATGTTGGATCAATTTATGAGGAGAGAAAGTTAATCGAAAAGTTCGGCAACGAATACCGGGAGTATCAGAAAAATGTACCGCGACTGTTCCCGATAAAATTTAGAACAAATCGTTAGGGAATTATTCAGAGCTGATTCACGTTTCGAAATAGCGCATTAGATTTAGGAGATAAAAAAATGAAAATCAGATCAACAACAATTTTAGGATTAATCCACAACGGACAAGCTGCGCTTGGCGGAGACGGACAGGTTACGCTCGGCAACACCGTGATGAAACACAACTCAATGAAGATCCGAAAACTTATGAACGGAAAAGTTTTGTGCGGGTTTGCCGGATCGACCGCGGATGCATTTACTTTGCTGGCAAGGTTCGAAGAAAAACTTGAGCAATTCAGCGGAAACGTTCCGCGCGCCGTTGTAGAACTTGCAAAAGATTGGCGCACTGATAAATACTTGCGCAAACTTGAAGCGATGCTTGCAATTATTTCGGAAGACAAATCTTTCGTTGTGTCCGGCACCGGCGACGTTATAGAACCGGAAGATAATATTGTGGCGATTGGCAGCGGCGGAATGTATGCTCTAGCAGCGGCAAAAATGTTGAAGAAATTCAGCAACCTTTCCGCAAAAGAGATTGTTGAAGAATCATTAAACGTAGCGGCAGACATTTGCATCTACACAAACGAAAAAATTACAGTTGAGGTTATTCAAAAATGACAAAGCGAAAATCGAATAATAATATGATGAAAAATTTAACGCCTTACCAAATTGTGAGCGAGCTTGATAAGTTTATTATCGGTCAGAATGAAGCGAAGCGTGCTGTGGCAATTGCGCTGCGCAACAGGTGGCGCCGTCAACATGCCGATGAAACGATCCGTGAAGAAATTATGCCGAATAATATTATTCTTATTGGTCCCACCGGTGTTGGAAAAACAGAAATTGCAAGACGATTGGCAAAACTTTCCGGCGCGCCTTTTTTAAAAGTTGAAGCTTCAAAATATACCGAAGTTGGTTACGTTGGGCGCGACGTGGAATCGATGATACGTGACATTGCAGAAATTTCCGTAAGCATGGTTAGATTGGAAAGAGCTGAAGAGGTTCAGGAAAAAGCCGAGAGAATGGCGGAAGAAAGAATTTTGGATCAGCTTATTCCTCCCCAGAAAAAAGTTGTTGTTGTCGAAGAAGAAAACGGCGAGAATGAAGAATTGCGAAACGAAAAAACCCGCGAGTGGATGAGAGAAAAACTTCGCAATGGTGAAATGGATGATCGGTTAATTGAATTCGATACAACTTCGCCGGCATTCGGCATGCAGGTTCTCGGTCCCATGGGCATGGACGATATGACGATGAACCTTCAAGAGATGATGAGCAATATGATTCCGAAGAAAAAGAAAAAAAGAAAATCCACCATCCGCGAAGCAAGAAAACTTATTGCACAGGAAGAAGCCGAAAAACTAATCGACATGGAAGCGGTTCAACGCGATGCTATTAAACGCGTTCAGGAATCCGGAATTGTTTTTATTGATGAGATCGATAAAATTGCAGGAGCTAAAAGTCAGCAAGGACCAGATGTTTCCCGCGAAGGAGTTCAGCGCGATCTTCTGCCAATAGTCGAGGGATCAACCGTCAACACAAAATACGGACCGGTTAGAACAGATCATGTTTTGTTTATCGCTTCAGGTGCGTTTCATGTTTCAAAACCATCTGATTTAATTCCTGAATTACAAGGCAGATTTCCCATACGTGTTGAATTAAAAAGTTTGACAGAAGACGATTTTGTAAAAATTCTGACTTTGCCTCAGAATGCACTGCTCAAACAGTATTCGGCTCTGCTTCAAACTGAAGGAGTAAAAATCACTTTCCGCGATTCGGCAATAAAAGAAGTTGCAAAAATTGCCGCTGAGGTTAACGATCAAGTTGAAAACATCGGCGCAAGAAGACTTCACACAATTTTAACGACGCTTCTTGAAGATATTTTATTTGAAGTCCCGGACAAAATGCCGACGGCTGATATTGATATTACCGGCGAGATGGTTAATCAAAAACTCGACAAGATTGTTAAGAACAGGGATTTGAGTAAGTATATTTTGTAACGGCTCTCATGCTCTTGCTTCCCAGCAAGCAAGAGCATGATATCTTTTTGAATCGGTTACGGACTATTTTGTTTTTGAATCCGTCAAATATTTAATAATCATTCTGTTTTCTTCATCGCTCAGGTGTGCTTTCTTATTCATCTTTTCCATAATAGAATACCATTCGGTGGAATCATACTCGCTTCTATCATGCGGGCGATGACACCCCGTGCATTTTTCATAATATAATTCTTCCTCGTTGCTTATAAAATATTTACTTGTAGAACATCCGACAATTATCAGAAAAATAACAAGGAGAAAATATTTCATAGTTCAATTCCAAGAATTGTTCTTATCTCATATTTTTCATGAGAAACCAGCTCTAAATTATTATTGGTCGCTGGGCTTCCGCCAACTTGAGCTAAAAAATTAATAACCAGATAAAATCTATCCGATTGAAAACTTATTGTTGGTCCAACAAAGCTCGCTTGATTTTCTTCTTTCTCATAGATATCCTTATAAGTGCGGTCATTTCTAAATTCAAGACCCACGGCAAAATTTTTATTTAATTCATAAGCAATGCCCATTGTCAGTTCAAATGCAGATTCTGTTTCATCGCCAGCAATATTTCTTTCGATTTCAGAGTTAATGTTCATGACAGAGATAAACTTATCAAAGCGTTTTGTTAATAATATTTTTGGTTCATATTCAATTTTATCTCCACCATAGCTTA
>JAKAEE010000016.1 GCA_021820065.1 Bacteroidota bacterium
CTTTCTTAAATTAATCAACAAATAAGGAGTAAAATATGCATCGAAAGATTTTTTACTTTTTGCTATTTCTAGCTCTTTGTCCTGTCTTACTTACGGCAGGTACAAGGGGTAGAATTAAGGGAAAAGTAGTCGATTTGCAGACGGGGGAAGGTTTAATTGGAGCTAACGTAGTTGTAGTGGGGACTACCTTTGGTGCTAATACCGATGCAAACGGCGAATTTCTCATCCAAAACCTGGAAGCTAGTGAGTACACCTTAAGGGCTTCCTATGTAGGCTATAAGAGCATTACTCTTTCTAATGTGAGAGTTAATGCCGACCTTACAGCTTACGTTACAATTCAGTTGCCGAGCGAAGATATTCAAGTCGGTACTGTAGAGATAGTTGCTCAGAAACCAATGATTCAAAAAGATGCTACAAACGCTGTGAGGATTACAACGAATGATGACATTCAAGCATTGCCGGTTCGTGGAGTTAACAGCATCGTTGGATTAACTGCCGGTGTAGTTGCTCAAAATGGTAACTTGTATATCCGCGGCGGTCGTATGGATGAAGTTGGTTATTATTTGGAAGGGATCTCAATAACTAACCCATTCGCTGGTGGAAGAGCAGTAACTCTTTCTCAAGATGCAATAGAAGAAATTCAAGTTCAATCCGGCGGTTACACAGCTGAGTTCGGCGGTGCAAATGCCGGTATCGTTCGTCAACAGTTGCGTTCCGGTGGTCCGGAAATGAAAGCAAGTTTGGAATGGATAACAGACAATATTTCATTCAAGAGCAAAAATAACTTCTTTGATGGTAAAAAAAATCTTGGCGCTTACTCATGGGGTTACAATGAGACCAGTGCTGTACTAAGCGGTCCACTCATTGATAACAGATTCAAATACTTCTTCAACTTTGATTATGTATATAATAGAGATAACAATCCACAACCATGGCCAGGTGCAAATTTAGGAATCATTGGCGACCCGTCGTCTGGAGATACAGTAAATTTGGTATACCCGGCTGGTCCTCTTAAGGGTGAACAAAGCCAGTCCTATACTTACACTGGTACATTCAACATGGATTTCAAACCGGTATTGCTGAGATTTTCCGGCACTTATACTGCTTCAAATAGCGATATAGCCGGAGATGCAAACAACAATATTGGCGGTGGTATCCGTAGTATTAATCAAACCCGTTATGGAAGAAATGAAAGCTCGAATGGTGCATTCACTGTAAAATTAACCCATGTTCTCAGTTCCTCAATGTACTATGAACTTTCTGGCGGCTATTACATGCAGAAGGGTGAAAACTTTACACCTGGTTTAGGTTCAGATTACTGGAGCTACGGAGATAGCGTTGCAAGTGCTAATTTGGGATGGACAATTCCAAGATCACCTCTTGAAATTAAAAACGGTCGTGTCGGCAGGTATGTTGCACCTACTTTTGATAACATTATGGGTTTTCGTTTTGCAAGGAATGGTGTAGTTCCTGTCAACTATTCGAAATTAGATCGTCATAATATTTCATTTAGTGGTGCGTTGTCGTTCCTGGTTGGTAAAGCTCACTCTTTCAAAGTTGGCGGAGATTATACACAGTATACTTTGCGCAACTGGAGCGGTGTTAATACAACCGGTTTGGCTAATAAGGTTTATCAATACCAGGTTGCCAACCCGAATGGTGATCTCAACGCTTACAAGAGACAGCTTCTGTTAACCAGTGGCGTAAATAATTACGGTTACGATGTGTTTGGCAACCTAAGCAATGCCGGATTCGACGCACCGCATAAACCTGTATTTGCAAGCGCTTACATTCAAGATAGAATTGAGTATGAAGATCTTATCATCAACGCAGGTTTGAGATATGATTACATCAACATCGATAACAAGATGTTTGTTGACCCGTCTAGGCCTGAAGATGGTATTGATAGAAACACCGGTGAAATGATTGATGCCGGTTGGACAAAAGTTCCAACGTTCAGTGCTGTTAGCCCGAGACTTGGTTTCTCATTCCCGGTTACTGATAAAACCGTTTTCCATGCTCAGTATGGTAAGTTCATTCAGCAGCCTGCATTAAGCACTGCATACAGAGGTTATTATAGAATCGGCTTTGAAATAAAAGGTGGGTTCTTTATTCCTACACCTGCAGGCGCAAACATTCGTCCAACTAGAACAACCCAGTATGAATTAGGATTTACTCAGCAGTTAACAGACTTTATGTCGTTCGACATTACCGGTTACTATAGAGACATAAGTGATGAAGTTCAGTACATGAATCAAGCAGTAAATGCGGGTTCACCATTCCAGAACTACAATACTCTTACTAACGGCGACTATGCTACAACGAAGGGTGTTGAGCTCTCGGTGAACATGCGTAGATATGAAAGAGTTGCTGTAAATGCCAACCTTTCATTCCAGGATGCGCGCGGTACCGGTTCAGATCCATTCTCTAATACCGGTGTTGTTGGAGCTCCGCTTGATGGTGTAACGATTTACTATCCAAAATATGTTAGCCCTCTTTCATATAATCAGGCTGTTAGAGGAAACGTTAACGTAGATTACAGATTTGGTCCAAACGATGGTCCATCAATACTTCATGATTTTGGTATATCGGTATTGGCAACATTCAACAGCGGTCACCCCTATACATTAGGTACTGGTTCATTAAATGCTGAAACAGATTCACGTTTCAGATTACCAATTGAAGCATTGAACTCGTCTATCACACCTTCACAGTTCCAGGTAGACCTGCGAGTTGACAAGACCATTCCATTGTTCGATAAATTGTCTCTCAATGTTTACGTGTTTGTAATTAACCTGTTTGATAACAAGAATATAAATAATGTATTCTTAAGAACCGGTACTCCTGAAGATGACGGCGTTGTTAGTAATCCGGAACTCGCTGCCCAATTGATTCAAACCTACGGAGCTAGATACGCTGATGTTTACAAGACTCTGCAATTGGATTATCAAGGCGGTTATGGCGGCGGTTCACTTGGCGGTGCTACCGGCGGCGGTAACTTATACGGTCCTCCAAGACAGATCCGTTTAGGTTTCAGGTTGGAATACTAATTTCAAGTTTTGAAAATTATAACAGGAGTAAAACATGAATATAAAATTAATCAGAAATTTTAGCTTAATGCTGTTGCTGGTTGTTTTTACTGCAGCGGTGTTTGCTAAAGGAGGCGGTGATAAGAAACCCGCCCCCACTAATGCGCTTGCAGATTCTGTGTCCTGGACTCACTTCAACATTAACAATATATCCACCTGGTTCCAGAATAACGGTTCTTCAGATATAAACCAGAATGGTAACTCAGGTCTTGTATTTCCGAAAGGAAGTAACAAAACTGCTGCATTCCAGTCAGGTTTCTTGTGGGGAGGCAAAGTTGACGGTCAAGTGAGAGTTGGTGGTTCTGCTTATAGACAGGGAACTGTACCTGGCAGAATTCTACCAAACGGCACTGCGGAAGACCCGAAGGCTCCTGATGTTCGTATTTACAGAGTAAGAAGAGACTATGCAGATCCTAATGCAGATTTCAGCAGTGAAGTAGCGGACGGAGAAGGCAATGCAGCAGATGTAAGAAAGCGTTACGATACGGATTGGAAAGCATGGCCTGCAACACAAGGCGCACCATTCGAAGATGTTAACGGTGACGGAAAATATGATCCAGCCGTTGATATTCCAGGTGTTCCGGGCGCAGATCAAACAATCTGGTTTGTTGCAAATGATCTTGATGCTTCACAGACTGATTACATGTACGGTTCTTTGCCTATGGGTATTGAAGAACAAGTTACTGTTTGGGGTTACAATACAACCGGTGCATTAGGTAACATGTTCTTTAGAAAATATACAATCATTAATAAGAACTTAAGTCAAAAACCTTTCACAGAAATGTTTGTAAGTATGTGGAGTGACGTTGACTTAGGCGATGCAGGCGACGACTTTGTTGGATGCGATACTACTCTTAGTATGATGTACTTTTACAACGCAAAAGCTGTTGATGCTCAATATTCTCCACTTCCTCCACCGGCGACTGGTTTCGACTTTTTCCAAGGCCCAATTGTACCTGGCGCTGCAACAGACCAAGCAATTTATAAAGGTGCGTATAAAGCCGGATATAAAAATCTTCCAATGACAGGATTCTACTTCTTCATAAACTCTGATCCGGTTTATAGTGACCCGACTCAAGGCGATTATACAAGGGGTACTTTGGGATTTTGGAACTTGTTCCATGGAAAAGTATCTTCAACCGGTGCTGACTTTACTGATCCCCACACTGGTGCAAGAACCATGTATCCTCTTGCCGGCGATCCTGTTGCAGGAACCGGTTGGATTGACGGTCAACTTCATCCGCCTGGAGATCGGCGTGGCGGTATGACCTCAGGTCCATTTAATATGGCTTACGGTGACACTCAGGAAGTGGTAGTAAGTGAAATATGTGCCGGTGCTGTACCTGGTGTTGATAGATTGGGTGCTATTCAGCTACTTAAATTCTACGACCTCCAAGCTCAGTTGGCATACAACAACTTCTTTAATGTACCTAGTGCACCTCCTGCACCCGCAGTTGTTGCAAGTGTATTTGATAAGTCGGTTGTTCTTACTTGGGGAAGCGATCTTGTTCAGGTTGCTAAAACCGAAACTTTTTCAAAACTTGGATACTCATTCCAAGGTTATAACGTATATCAATTGCCAACAGCTACTGCTCAGGCATCTGAAGCTAAATTGCTGGCAACCTACGATCTTAATGATGGTGTAGGAAAGATTATTGACAAAGCATTTGATCCGGTCGGCGGTGTTGTTACAGATAAAGTTGTTGAATTTGGCTCTGACACCGGTATCAAGAGAGTATACGAGTTTAACCGCGATTTGTTTAAAGGCGGATTACCGTTGAACAACGGAACTAAATACTTCTTGGCTGTTACATCATATGCTTATAATCCTGATCCAAGCGCAGTTCCAAAAGCTTTGGAAAACCCAATTAACACAATCACTGTTGTTCCTCAGTTGCCAAACCCTGGCGTTCGTTATAATGGAACCTACGGTGATGTATTAACCGTTAACCATTCAGCTGGCAACAGTGATGGCATTGTTAGACCAATAGTAGTTGATCCTTCTAAGGTAAATAGTAGTACTTATACAATTACTTTTGGTAAACAGGGTAACAAGACAGTTTGGAATCTGGCATCAGGTTCTACAACAGTATTAAGCAACCAAACACATTTTGGAGCCGATGACGCGTTCCCTATAGTTGATGGTATCCAGGTTGGTGTTCAAGATGCACCACCACAGATTAAAGGACCGGGTGAAGGCGACGGTATGGTTGAAGTAGCTTACGGGGGTAAAGTTCTGACCGCAAGCCAATATGATAAAGCCGGTGCACCGTACAAAGGTAATAAGGTATGGCACAGTTTGAACTCTTCTCAAACGGTTAGATACTATGTTACTGCTGGCAATAACGGCAAAATTGAAAGCTTGTACCGCTATGTAACTTATGCCTCTCCACATGATTATGAATTCAGATTTACTGCAAATGGCGGTTACGGCGTATACGCTTTTGAGGATGACAAAATCTGTAAAGTTCCTTTTGAACTTTGGGATATTGGTATTGGTACACCGGATGATCCAAAAGACGATAGAAGAATGATTCCTCTTATCCTTCAAAACGTTGCTACCTCCGATACATGGGGATGGGCAACGGGCACAGATCCATATTTTGGATACCCTATGTCCGACTGGGTATATTGGATGGATGCTAAAGATAAGACATTGGGAGACAAGGGTTACATGCAATTTGAAAACACTTGTGTCAAATCTGGCGGTGCCGGTGCAACATACAACTATGCATTCGATACAGATCCAACTGCTGGTGATTACAATGCAGATTTTCACGGAGGTTTTGTTTACCCGATCGGAAGATTTGCAATTGGAGACTATAGTAGTAAAGGAATGCCGCCTGCAGGAACGACGATAAGACTTAATTATACCAAACCAATTACGACATCGGATGTTTACAAATTCACCGCTCCTTCAGTAGTTAATGATCCTAATTTGGCTAAGACGGATGTTCAACAAATTAATGTATTCCCGAATCCGTACTATGGTGTTAACACGCAAGAAATTAACAAGTACCAGAGATTCGTAACGTTCAGTCACTTACCAAACACTGCAACAATAAGAATCTTCAACTTGGCTGGTCAACTTGTTAGAACATTGCAGAAGAATACACCGGATCAATTCTTTAGATGGGATTTACAAAACGATAATTCGCTACCGGTAGCAAGCGGTTTATATATCGTTTACATCGATATGCCAGATTTAGGAACTACCAAAATCCTGAAGGTTGCTATTGTTCAAGAGCAACAAGTTCTGGATAAATTCTAAAAAATTGAAGGAGACAGAAAATGAAGAAAATAAATTTAATAGGTTATCTTCTAATCATAGCTCTCTTCGCCTCCAGTAGCATCTTTGCCAGTGGTGGAAGCAGAAACGGTACAGCAGGTGCCGCTCAGCTTCTAATTCCTGTTGGCGCTCGCGGAGTGGCGATGTCTGGTTCTTCCCTTGTTGGAGCTACCGGAGTAGAAGCTTTGTATTGGAATCCTGCTAACCTTGCAAGAGGTGAATCAAATACTAACGTTCTATTTTCACACATGAACTACATTGCAGACATGAGTGTTGAATACGGTGCTGTGTCAACAAACATCGAAGGATTCGGTGCTATTGCATTTAGTCTTAAATCACTCAACGTTGGATCAATTCCGATCACTACAGTACAATATCCAGACGGAACCGGTGCTACATTCTCTCCATCATTTATGACAATTGGTTTCACTTACGCAAGATTGTTAAGTGACAGAATTGCAGTTGGCGTTACGGCTAACTTGATTACTGAAAAGATGGAATTGGTTTCTGCAACCGGGTTCGGATTCAACGTTGGTATTTCTTACAAGAACTTAGGAAACGTTGAAGGATTGAACTTCGCAGTTGTTTTGAAAAACTTAGGTCCTTCAATGAAATATGACGGTTCCGGACTTAATATATTGGCAACCGGTCAGGATCTGTCAAGACCAACCTCATATTATAAGATCGATGCGGCTTCATTCGAACTTCCGTCAACCTTAGAGTTAGGTTTAGGTTACACATACAATATCAATGCGAAAAACTCATTGATGTTCAACGGTGTATTCCAGAACAGTAACTTCTACGGCGACGAATATAAAGTTGGTTTGGAGTATGGTTTCAATAATGCCTTCTTCGTAAGAGGCGGATACGATTTCTTACCTGAGTTGAATAAAGATGCAAATATCTACGGTTTAACCGCGGGTATCGGTGTTAATTACAACTTAGGCGGAATAGACATGAAATTAGATTACGCTTACAGAGCGGTTAAATTCTTTGATGCAAATCATGTATTTACCGTAACGTTCGGATTCTAAGTCTAATCCTTATTTCTTTTGCATACCTGAGCTCTCAACTAGAGGGCTCAGGTTTTTTTATTTTAAAATGTGATGTATTTTTACCTGGTAGATAATTTGTTGGTTTGATAAAAAGAAATGAAATGCTTAAATAGGTTTTGCTAAAATTCCATTACCATTAACGAGGATTTTTATGAAGAAGTTAATTGCAATTGTTTTCTTTCTACTTTGTTCGGGTTCTCTATGGGCGCAAAAGGATCTAAGTTTTGAACTTGATTATGCGCGGTTTAATTATGATACGACTTCAGTCTTCCTTGAGTTTTATTATGATTTAAATCCGCGGAACATGGTGGTGTCTCAGACGCCTCAAGGTTCGATTGTGGAAGCGATTGTGCACTTCGAAATAAAAAATATTGAAAGCGGAGAATTCTTCATTAATAAGAATTGGAAACTGTCTAACCCGGTAAATGCTGCGCCGGCAGACAGCGTTGCAAAATCTTTTGTTGGTTCACTCGGTTTTGTAATTCCCAAAGGCAAGTACACTTTGCTTGTTAAGGCATACGATGAGAAGAATGAAAAATTATCTAAGGTTATTACAGAGACTTTGCTTATTCAGCCTTTTAAAGAAACAAGATTTGCCGAAAGCGATGTTGAATTAGCCAGCAACATAAAAAGGGAAGGTGCTGATCCCAAATCTATTTTTTATAAGAACACTCTGGAGGTAATTCCAAATCCTTCTATGGTTTATTCCCATGAGATGCCGGTTTTGTTTTACTATGCGGAACTGTACAATCTCAAGCTTGAAGATCCGAAAACGGATTTCACTTTGCAGAAACTGCTATACAATAGTTCCGGTACTCAGGTTTATCGAAATTCGAAGAGCATAAAACAAGCCGATCATGCGGTTGTAGAATATGGTTTAATCAATCTTTCCAAACTGCCAACCGACTCATATAATTTGGTTTTCAGTTTAATCGATCCTAAAACAAATCAAGCGTTCATTTCACAAAAAAGATTTTATCTTTACAATCCGCACGTAGTTGATTCCAGCCTAACAAAAAAAGTTGAAGCCGGTGTTATGGGAAGTGAATACGCTCTTTACAGCAACGAAGAATGCGACAATATGTTTGCAGAGGTGAAATACATCGCTTCAAAGAATGAAATCAACCAATACAAAAGTTTGGATTCATTAAGCGCAAAGAGAGAATTCCTTTACAATTTTTGGAGCGCGAGAAATCCTAACCCGGGCAGCGCTAGAAACGACTACAAAGAAGAATACATGAAAAGAGTAGCTTTTGCAAATGAGAATTTTTCGCGTGCCGGCAGAAAAGGTTATCTGACCGATAGAGGAAGAGTATTGCTTCTTTATGGCGAGCCAGATCAAAAAGACTATTATCCGAGCGAACCAAACTTAAAACCTTACGAGGTTTGGTTCTATAACCAAATTGAAGGCGGAGTTTCATTCGTTTTTGGCGACTTAAGCGGCTTCGGCAATTATGAGCTTCTGAACTCGACTAAACGAGGAGAGGTTCAAGACCCAAATTATATGGATAGGTTAGCGACACATTAAAAGTTGATGATTGATAAAAACAAAATCGAGTATTTTTTCTTTTTACTGTTCATAAAGATATTTAAGCTTATTGGACTTAAGGGAACCCGATATCTTGCTAAAATGTTGGGTTCTTTCGTCTATCATGTCATTCCTGTACGAAAAAAAGTTGTAATTGAAAACTTGTGCAAAGCTTTCCCGGAGAAAAGTCTTTCTGAAATTAAATCCATTGCACACCGGACATATCAAAACATAACAATCACTTTTTTTGAATTAATGTATGCGCCGAATTGTACGCAAGACCAAATTAAATCCTTTGTGGCGGTAGAAAATTTAGATGTAAGTACAAGAATTCTTAAAGAAGGAAAAGGATTTATTTTTCTCACAGCTCATTTTGGAAGCTGGGAAATGGCAGCTTTTACCCTGCCGCTTCATCTTCAAACCGGTTTTCATGTGCTGGCTCAACCGCAGAGAAATTCCCACATTACCAAGTGGCTAAACGATGCGCGCGAAAAGTTCGGCAACAAAGTAATTTGGGTCGGGGTTTCGGTTCGCCACATAATTGAAGCGCTCAAAAAAGGCGGAACGGTTTGCATAGCTGGAGATCAAAGGGGACCAGTTGAAAGCGAGCGCGTTAACTTTATGGGAGTACCTACTTCCTACCACATGGGAACACCGGCAATAGTACTTAAAACCAAGTCTAAAGTTGTTGTTGGATTTGCGATCCGGCAAAAAGATTTTAATTATAGAATGAAATTGACTGAATTGGACTTAACCGATCTTCCGTCTGAGGAAAGCAAACAAGTAGTTGAAGTTGAACGCCGCTATATTCTGATTTTAGAAAAGTTCGTTCGTGAATATCCCGATCAATATTTTTGGATGCATAAAATTTGGAAGTACTAGAAAAAATTCTTGTAATACAAACAGCTTTTTTGGGAGATGCGGTACTAACTCTTCCAATGATTCAAAGGTTAAAAGAAAAATTTCCGACATCCAAAATTTATGTTTTGTGCATTCCATCCACCAAAGAATTGTTCTCGCGAACTACGGAAGTTGAAAAAGTAATTGTTTACGACAAGAAGGGAAATCATAAATCTTTGATGAGCATGTTTTCCTTGATTAACTTTCTTAGAAAAATAATGTTAACTAGAGTTTACTCTCCGCACAGATCGTTTCGGTCAACTCTAATAGCATATTTAAGCGGCGCTAAATACAGAGCAGGATTTGATATTAGTGCATGCAGCTTTTTATATACGGTGCAGATAAAGTATCGTCCTGAGATTCATGAAGTAGCAAGAAATCTTGAACTGACCGGGGTTAATACACAAATCGAAAATTGGAAGATATTACCGAAGATCAAAAGTTCAAGTAAAGATGCGTTAAAAGTTCAAGAAATTTTCGGCGGGATAAAACAAAATAAGTTTGCTGCCGTTGCACCGGGTTCTGTTTGGCAGACGAAAAAATATCCTGCCGAACACTATAATCAAGTGATCGCTTATTTGTTAAGCGAAAACTATTTTATATTCTTGATAGGCGGTGAAGAAGACAAAAATCTTTGCGGAAATATTTCTTCAAACTTTCCGGAAAATCTAAGAAATGTGACAGGCAGTTTAAGTATTTCCGAATCCGTAGAGTTGTTGAAGAAATGCAGTGTGCTGATTTCAAATGATAGTGCCCCCACGCATTTAGGAATGATTGCCGACATTCCTACATTAACAATTTATTGCTCGACTGTTCCAGCGTTTGGTTTCTATCCTTACAATGCAAAAAGTACCTACGTTTCGTTTGACGATTTGAGCTGCAAACCGTGCGGGATTCACGGTCACCAAGCATGTCCTGTCAAAACCCTTGACTGCGCGTATAAATTATTGCCGGAAACTGTCATTCAAAAGATTAAAGAAATTACCGCCACGTAAGAAAAAAATCATCCAAATGCCTATATTTGAACCCGCTTAAAAGAGAAAAGTATGAAGTGGTTTTCGTTTAAAGAAATTAAAAATTCATCTCTGCACATTACTCCCAATCTTCCGATTATTACCACGAAGAGGTACAAGTTCTCTCTGCTCAAATTTATTGGTATAACAGCTCTGTACACACTTGCATCATGGCTTGTGTTAATTGTGATTTTGTCTATAACACCTCTGAAAGATTTTCTTTTTGTGATCAACAACAGCGAGCTAAAAGCACAAACAGAAAAAATCCAACAATTGCAAGAACGTGTTTTAGTGCTTTCTGAACAGCTGCAGACCTTAGCATCGACCAACGAACGAATGAAATACGCGATGAAGCTTGCTAAAAAGGATTCTATTAAACCAAACGATCCGTTGTACGATACGCTGCGCAAGCCGATTAACAAGAACTTAAAGATCGGTGGAAACATATATGCCGCATTTGTTTTGTTGTGGGAGAAATTATTTTCTCAAACCAGCGAGGACAATAGTGTTTCATTTATTGAACCGACAAACGGGATTATAACGCAAGAATTCAATCCGTCAATTGGGCACATGGGCGTGGACTATGGCGTTAAAACCGGAAGCCCTATTTATGCGGCGGGAGGTGGCTTAGTAATTTTTTCTGATTACACGACAGATAATGGGTATGTTCTAATCATGCAGCATGATGAAGGGTTTATCACTATTTATCAGCATTGTTCCGCTCTATTAAAAAAGGTGCGTGATTACGTTAGTCAAGGTGAACTGATTGCGCTTAGCGGCAATACCGGTACAAATTCTACCGGACCGCATTTGCATTTTGAAATCTGGCAGAATGGAAAACCAATAGATCCAAAGACGGTTTTAATTAACAAATAGTTTGAAGAATTGGAATAATTCTATCAAAGAAAAATTTTTTCAATGCTTCTGTTTCAAATACAGAATTAGTTTAGGAGGTAAGAATGTCACATAAAAAAGATCATTCAGAAGAAGATGTAAGCATTATCAGCAGCGGCGTTAAAATAGATGGCAACCTTTTTAGCGAGGGCAATGTTCGTATTGATGGCAAGGTTAACGGAAACATTACGATTGATGGTAATCTTACAATTGGAGAGTCTAGCGAACTTCAGGGAGAAGTGAAGGCAAAAAATGTGACGATGAGCGGAAAACTCTTTGGTAAAATTGATGCTGCAGAGAAACTGAAGCTTGAATCTAAAGCCGTATTGAAGGGTGATTTGATAGCAAAGTATTTAATAATTGAGGAAGGTGCCTTCTTTGAAGGTTCCAGCAAAATGAATCACACGCTGCCTCAAGAATCTCATAATGAGTGAGCAAGAAGATTCTTCGAAAAAAATTACCGGTTCTTATAGAGAAATTGGGCCTTATCTTGGTTTAGGGACACAGTTAGCGGCAACCATTGTATTGATGTTCTTCTTAGGGCGCTGGCTGGATGGTAAGCTTAATACGTTCCCAATATTGATGATAGTCTTTTCTTTTCTCGGCGGCTTTGCGGGAATTTACAATTTCATTAAAACAGTTTTACAGTTAAACGATAAAAAGAAGATTGATAAAGAACATTAAGAAGTCTTTCATAGTTTTTTTTGTTGCAATCGGCGTCTTACTTATACTTACGTTTCTTAAACTCATCACCATTCAGATTATTTATCCAATTCTAGCCGGATCATTTCTTTCAGTTTTGAATTTTGTAATCTTTCTTATCATGTTTTATTATTCTATTCAAAAATCGAATAAATTCTTTCTGCTTTTCTCAATTGGCGGCATAATTCTGCGGTTGTTTATAATGCTTGTTATTGTGTTTGTGGTACTAAAATTCTTGAAAATTGACGTATTCGGTTTTATATTTACATTCTTTTTATGGTACGTCTTTTTCATGGTATTCGAAATATCGATCGTACAATCGAAAACGAAAAATATTGTAACAAAAAACTGATATGTGGCAAACTGAAACAAAAATAGTTGCTGATACTCTCAAGAAAGTAGCGGAAGCGAAAGGATCGCAAGACACCGGTTGGATTATGCACCACGTGCTTGATTCACGCCAATTGGATCTTACTCCTTTTGGAGTTGTGAATCTTCCGCAAATTCATCTGTTCGGTATTGATATTTCGATAACGAAACACGTTGTTTTTATGTGGATTGCCTTCATATTACTGGTTGTTACTTTGCGTTATGTTGCAAAGTCGTACAGAAAATCATTGGTGCCCAAGGGAATTACAAATCTTACTGAAGTGCTAATTGTTTTTGTGCGTGATGAAATTGTAAAACCGACTATTGGCAAAGGTTCTGAGAGATTTATTCCTTATTTGTTAACGGTTTTCTTTTTTATTCTTACTTGTAATTTCTTGGGATTGATTCCCTACGGCTCTACCGCAACAAGCAACATTGCAGTTACAGCAACACTGGCAACAATCTCGTTTGTTGTTATCCAAATCGGTGGTATGATGAAAAACGGAGCGGTCGGTTATTTCAAAGGATTGATTCCACATGGAATTCCGGCTTGGCTGCTGCCAATAATGTTTATCGTTGAAATACTGGGATTGTTTACAAAACCATTTGCGCTGGCTATACGTCTTTTTGCAAACATGACTGCCGGGCACGTTGTAATCTTGGCTTTGTTAGGTTTGATATTTATCCTTCATACCTACTTTGTTGTACCGGTTTCAATTTCGTTTGCGCTGTTTATCTTTTTGTTGGAAATATTAGTTGCATTAATTCAAGCATACATTTTTACAATGCTGTCATCGCTGTTTATCGGGATGGCAGTTCACCAAGAACATTAATTATTAACAGATCATAAGAGGAGGAATTAAATGGAATTCGCATACTTAGCAGCAGGTTTTGGCGCGGGGCTAACGGTTATCGGCGGTGCTTTTGGTATTGGAAAATTAGCCAGCTCGGCAATGGATGCAAGCGGTCGTCAGCCGGAAGCAGCCGGAGACATTAGAACATCGATGATTATTGCCGCAGCACTTATCGAAGGTATTTCGCTTTTCGCGCTCGTTATTTGTATCCTTTTAGCGCTGAAGTAATTAGCAATTTAGAACTCTCTTTCAACAAGGGTTATGAATATGAAACTAGTTTTTAGTTTGATGTTATTTATTTTTTCGGAAGGCGGTGAGAAAGCCGGCAGCCCGTTGGATGTAAACCCCGGTGTAATACTGTGGACGGTTGTTACGTTCGTTGCATTGTTGCTTGTTCTCAAAAAGATTGCATGGAAACCAATACTGAACTCTTTGAGTGAAAGAGAAAACTTCATTAAAGAATCGCTTGAGAAAGCAGATAAGGCACAGAAAGAAGCTGAAAAAATGATTGCCGATAACAAAATCGGTCTGATTAAAGCTGAAGAAGAAGCGCAGAAGATTATTGATCAGAGCAGAGAATATGCCGAGAAATTGAAATCTCAAATTCTTGATGAAAGCAAAGTTCAAGCGAAAAAGCTAATTGCAGATGCTGCAACCGAGATTGAACGAAAGAATAATGAAGCGTTCAACAAACTCAAAGACCAGGTTGCGGATATCGCAGTCCAGTCCGCAGAAAAAATTCTGAGAGAGAACCTTGATAAGGACAAGCAGATTAAACTTGTGAACAAATACTTGGAAGATTTGAAAAACTAATATGAGTGTTTACCGGGTACCATATCGTTATGCAAACTCTCTCGTGCAGTTAGCAGAAGAGAAAAATATTTTTGAAAAAGTTTCCGGCGACGGCGATCTGATTTTCAATACCTTGAACGATTCAAAAGAACTTAGAACCGTTCTGAAAAGTCCGGTTATTAAACCGGCTGTTAAAAAGGAACTTCTTGAAACAATTTTCGCAAAGAACATTTCGGGCGAGACGTTAAGTTTTCTGAACTTCGTAATTGAAAAGAACCGGGAAGACATTCTGTTCGAAATTTTTAAGGAATTCAATTCGTTGGTTGACAAGAAGAACGGTGTCGTAAAAGCGTCGGTTATTTCTGCTGTCGATCTGAATAATGATATGAAACAAAATCTGTTGGACAGTCTGGAGAAGAAAACCAGCTCGAAAGTTGTCGCTAATTACAAAATCGATCAAAAAATAATTGGCGGTTTTATTGCACAGGTAAAAGACACGGTCTATGATGCATCAATAAAACGCCAGTTAGAATTACTTAGAAAAGCTTTGCTGGAAGATTCAGCAATTTACAATAACTAAATAAAATTATGAGGATGTCTAAAAAGTAATATTTTTTGAACAATGGAACACTGATAGCGCAGATTTTGAAATTGATAATTACTTTTTAGATCACAACCTCTGCATTCGGAGAAAAACAAAATGGCGGAAATAAGACCCGATGAAGTTTCTGCAATATTGAGAAAACAGTTAGCGGGATTCGAAAACGAAACCGATGTTTATGAAGTCGGCACAGTTCTGCAAGTCGGCGATGGTATTGCGCGTGTGTACGGCTTATCAAAAGTTATGGCAAGCGAACTTGTTGAATTTCCTAACGATGTAACCGGAATGGTTTTGAATCTTGAAGAAGATTCAGTTGGATGCGTTCTCTTCGGTGAAAGCACATTGATTAAAGAAGGCGACACCGTAAAAAGAACAAACAGAGTTGCTTCGTTTCCTGTCGGCGAAAAACTTCTTGGCAGAATTGTTAATCCGCTTGGCGAACCAGTTGATGGACGCGGCACAGTTCAATTTGAAAAATATATGCCCATCGAACGTAAAGCTCTCGGTGTTATTCAGCGTCAGCCTGTAAAGGAGCCGCTTCAAACCGGTATCACTGCTATCGATGCAATGATACCAATTGGACGTGGGCAGCGTGAACTGATCATCGGTGACCGTCAGACAGGTAAAACTGCCATTGCAATTGATACTATTATCAATCAAAAATATACTCACACAGAAGAGGCTAAGAAGTACGGTGTTAAACCGGTTTACTGCGTTTATGTTGCAATCGGTCAAAAGAATTCTACGGTTGCTCAAGTAGTCGCTAAACTTGAAGAAGCCGGTGCAATGGAATACACTACGGTTGTTTCGGCTCCTGCATCAACACCGGCGCCGCTTCAGTACATTGCCCCTTATTCAGGCGCAACTCTCGGCGAATATTTTAGAGACAACGGCAAGCATGCGTTAGTGATTTATGATGATTTGTCGAAACAAGCTGCTGCTTATCGTGAATTGTCGCTATTGTTAAGAAGACCTCCCGGACGCGAAGCTTATCCAGGTGACGTTTTCTATTTGCATTCACGATTGCTTGAGCGCGCTTCCAAACTGAGCGAAGATCTTGGAGGCGGTAGTTTAACCGCGCTTCCAATTATTGAGACTCAACAGGGCGACGTATCAGCTTACATTCCGACGAATGTTATTTCAATTACTGACGGACAAATTTATTTATTGCCGAACTTGTTCAATGCCGGTGTTCGTCCCGCAATTGATGTCGGTATTTCGGTATCACGTGTCGGCGGTAACGCACAAATTAAAGCAATGAAAAAAGTTGCCGGTTCTTTGAAGTTGGATCTTGCGCAATACAGAGAGTTGGAAGCTTTTGCAAAAATCGGTTCCGATCTTGATAAATCAACACAGCGTACACTCGCAAAAGGTGCGCGTCTGGTTGAATTGCTGAAGCAAGGTCAGTATGTGCCGGTTGCGGTTGAAAAACAAGTTGTGAGTGTTTTTGTAGGTACCAACAATTATTTCGAATCTGTTGATGTGACTGATGTAAAAAGATTTGAAAAAGAATTCTTGGAATATGTTGAATTAAGATATTCGCAAATCTTTGAAAGCATTAGAGTAGCAAAAGCATTGAATGATGAAACTGTGCAGTTGATCAAGAAAGCCGTCGAAGAATTTATCGAAAAATTTAAAAAGAGCTGATTTTTAAAAAATGGCAACACTCCGGGACATAAAAGGAAGAATCAAGGGTGTTAAAAGCACTCAGCAGATTACGAAGGCGATGAAAATGGTTTCCGCCGCACGTTTACGTCGCGCTCAGGAAAACATCATCAACGCTAGACCGTATTCTAAAAAAATTGCCGAGCTTCTTAGACATTTATTAAGCGCTCAAAAAGATTTTGAGAATCCTCTTTTTGTTGAAAGGGAAGTTAAAAGTATTGCATTGATTGTTGTAACCTCCGATAGAGGTTTATGCGGCGCGTTCAACATGAACATAATCAGAACTGCCGAACAAATGGTTAAAGACGATCTGATTGAGTTTTACCGAAATGGAAAACTTCAGCTTTATTGTTTAGGTAAAAAAGGTAACGATTATTTTACTAAAAGAAATTATCCCGTCGTTGGATCCTACCCGGGAATCTTTTCCAACCTCAAATTTGAATTTGCTTCCGGATTAATTAAAGAGCTTACGAACAAGTATCTTTCCGGCGAAATTGATAAAGTTTTAGTTGTGTATAATGAATTTAAATCCGTCATCCAGCAGAAAACAACTTCTGTGCAGATTGTTCCGATAAAACCCTTTGAGACAGAAGCTAACGAAACTGCTTCAGCTGCGGATTATATATACGAGCCGGATAGAACAAGCATTATCAATGCACTTTTGCCGAAACACCTTAACACGCAGATGTGGACGATATTGCTAGAGTCTTATGCGGCAGAACTGGGCGCCAGAATGACAGCAATGGATATGGCAACGGAAAATGCTAAAGAGCTGATTCGCAGTTTACAGCTCACTTTTAATAAGGTTCGTCAAGCTTCAATTACTAAAGAAATACTGGAAATTGTGTCCGGAGCGAATGCCCTTAAAGAATCTTAAGTAGTTAACGTTTGAAATGAATTCTCTTTTTATTATCTTTTATTAGGGTTAGTGTACGATGCTCGACGAATTGACTGAAAAACTTGAGAAAGCTCTCAAGAAAATTACCGGACAGGGCAAGCTAACCGAATCGAATATTGCGGATACATTAAGAGATATCCGGCGTGTTCTTTTAGATGCTGATGTAAATTACAAAGTTGCCAAGCAATTCATTGAAGATGTGAAAGTAAAAGCGCTTGGCAAAGAAGTTTTATCGTCCGTAACGCCTGGACAGCTTATCACAAAAATAATTTATGATGAGCTGAACATTCTTTTAGGAAGCAAAGGTTCAGAACTGCGCTTGAATGCTTCCGGATTAACGGTGATAATGCTCATTGGACTTCAAGGCTGCGGTAAAACTACTTTTAGTGCTAAGCTTGCAAAGTATTTAAGAAACAAAAAACAAAATGTTCTTTTAGTTGCTGCAGATGTTTATAGACCTGCGGCTATCACTCAACTGAAAATTTTGGGTTCTCAAATTGATGTGCCCGTGTTTTCAATTGAAGACAGCCAGGATCCGGTAAAGATTGCTTCCGAATCATTGAATTATGCGAAAGCAAACGGTCTCAACACTGTGATCATCGATACTGCGGGAAGACTTCACATCGATGAAAACATGATGACTGAAGCCGCACAAATCAAAGCGAAAGTCAATCCGACTGAAACTTTGTTCGTTGTTGATTCTATGACCGGACAAGACGCTGTGAATTCCGCAAAAGCTTTTCATGAAAAAGTGGAATTTGACGGAGTTGTTCTTACAAAACTTGATGGAGATTCGCGCGGAGGTTGTGTTCTTTCGATTCGTTCTGTAGTTGATCGCCCGGTAAAATTTGTAAGCATGGGCGAAAAACTTGATTCGATCGAAATATTTTATCCCGATCGTATGGCTTCACGAATTCTTGGAATGGGCGATGTTGTTTCGCTCGTTGAAAAAGCTCAAGCGCAATTCGATGAAAAAGAAGCCGAGGATCTCGAGAAGAAATTCAGAGATAACAAATTCGACTTTAATGATTTTCTTAAGCAGATAAAAATGATTAAGAAAATGGGTTCGTTGAAATCTTTGATCGGAATGATTCCCGGTGCCGGTTCCGCACTTAAGAATGCGGATGTTGATGACGCGCAACTGGTAAGGGTTGAATCGATCATTCAGTCGATGACGAAACACGAAAGGTCGAGTCCTAAAGTGTTGAACGGAAGCAGACGGAAACGAATAGCGCGCGGCAGCGGTAATTCGATTCAAGACGTTAATCGGTTGATAAAACAGTTTGAACAAATGCAGCAGATGATGAAAATGCTGAATAAAAACGCCGGTAAGCTTTCGTTGCCGGGTATGAAAAACATAAGGTTTAATTAGTTATATAATCAAAGGAGGAAATACTAAATTGGCAGTTAAGTTAAGACTAAGAAGAATGGGAAAGAAAAAACAGCCTGTCTATAAAGTTGTAGCGGCTGATTCGCGTTCACCTAGAGATGGAAAATTTATAGAAGCAATTGGTCTTTATAATCCTAAGACCGAACCTGCTACTGTAGATATAAAGGAATCCAGAGCATTATACTGGCTTGGTGTTGGTGCCCAACCTACGGATACTGTGAAGAACCTTTTAAGTAATCAAGGAATTATTCTGAAAAGAGAATTGATGAAAAAAGGTTTATCTGAAGAAGCGATAAATTCAAAACTTGATGAATGGAAAAAAATTAAAGAAGCAAATTTGGCTTCAGCTTTGAAAAAGAAAGCTGAAAAAAAGAAATCGAAAAAAGCGACCGCTGCAAAGCAGGATAACAAAGATGGTGAAGCGGAAGTAAAGGGTACTGCTTCCGAGTAGCTAGTTCTCTTAAACGGATTAGCGTGCACAATTAAGTACCCTGATGGTTCACTTAACTTAAAGGTACTCTCATGAAGGAATTTATTGAATTTATCGCAAAGCACCTTGTTGATAATCCTGGTAGTGTTTCACTAGAGGAAACTACTCCGGATGAGAAAACTATTGAGCTCACACTAAAGGTTGGTCAAGACGATGTGGGAAAGGTTATTGGGAAACAGGGAAAAACGGCTCAAGCTATGAGAACCTTGCTTACTGCCATCGCTGCTAAAGATGGCAAGCGCGCTATCTTAAAAATATTGGATTAATCAATTTCGATCGTGGATGACCTATTTCTGATTGCAGAAGTTAAAGCAATTTACGGCTCCAACGGTTTTGTTTTAATTGATTCCTTTTCCGATTTCTATGAAAGATTCTTTCAGCTGAATTCTGTTTATGTGGAAGTGTTTGGTTCGGTAAAAAAGTTCTTTGTGGAAGATGTTAAGGAAGTGGACGGATCCTTTGTTATTAAATTCAAAGGATTCGATTCAAGCGAAGACGTTCAGTTTTTTATTGGGAGGAAAGTTTACGTCGAAAAAAAAGACGTCGTTAAACTTTCCGAGAATGTTTTTTTCATTCATGATGTAATCGGCAGTAAGGTATTTAAGGAATCGAAACTGATTGGTGTTGTTGAAGATGTTTTGGTTTTGCCTGCCAATGATGTTTTTGTGGTGATTGATCAAAACAAGAAAAGAATTTTAGTCCCGGCGGTTGAAAACTATATTGAAAGTTTTGATGCGGACGAAAAAAGTTTGAAATTAGTTTCCGGTTGCGATTTACTTTACGATGATGAGAATTGATATTATTTCCGCTGTTCCCGACTCGCTCTATAGCCCGCTTAATACTAGCATTATAAAGAGGGCGCAAGATCGAAACAAAGTTGAAATTGTTGTGCATAATCTGCGTGATTATGCTCATGATAAGCATAAACAGATTGATGATAAGCCCTTTGGCGGCGGACCGGGAATGCTCTTGAAGCCTGAACCGTTCTTTGAATGCATTGAAAAACTTCTTTGCGAACGTAAATACGATCATATTATTTTTCCGACTCCCGGTGGAAAAATTTATAATCAGAAAATGTCGAACAAATTTTCGCTCGCTGAGAACCTGATGATAGTAGCTGGGCATTACAAAGGCGTTGACGACCGGGTGCGTCAAATATTTGCTACCGATGAAATATCTATTGGAAATTTTGTTTTAACCGGCGGTGAAATTGTTGCAATGATGATCATCGATTCGGTGGTCCGTCTGATCCCTGGAGTTCTTAACGACAGCGAATCTGCGCTGAACGATTCCTTGATGGACGGCGATATAATTGAAGCGCCGTATTATACAAGGCCGGCTGATTTCCAAGGCATGAAAGTTCCGGAAGTACTGTTATCGGGCAATGAAAAAAAAATAAAAGAATGGAAAGAAGAACAATCAAAAATTTTAACCGCGAATTGGAAAAAAATAAATAATATGGAGTAAGTGATGGACAAAGTAAAAGAACTGACAAACGATTTGATGCGTACGGATTTTCCCGCATTTAAGACCGGCGATCACATCCGTGTTCACGTGAGAGTTATTGAAGGCGACAAAGAGAGAATCCAGCCGTACGAAGGCGATGTTATAAACATCAGAGGCGCGGGATTAGATAAAACTTTCACCGTTAGGAAAATTGCAAGCGGTGTCGGCGTTGAAAGAATCTTTTCTTACAGCTCTCCCAAGCTTGCCAAAGTGGAAATCGTTAGAGAAGGTAAAGTAAGAAGAGCAAAACTATTCTACTTGCGAAAACTTTCCGGTAAAGCTGCTCGCATTAAAGACAAGAACATTCAATAATTTTTTTTGTTGAATTGAGTTAACCCCGATCCCGCCTTTTCAAGTTGAAGAAGGTCTTTCGGGGTTTTTTATTCTCATATTTCAGTGTATTCCAAACACAGATTAATATTCCACCGGCTAAAACATGAAACTTATTGCACCTAAAAATTTTTTTACATCGGTATTTGCCGCAGCTTTAAACAAAAATGAGTTTGAACTTTTCTTTGTTGAAGCCTCCTTGATAGGTAAAGAGCTTGAGTATAATACTTCGGCAATCGGATTAATTCCTTCTCTCGACCTGATCAATCACAGAAATTTGTTTGTATCGAGCAAGTATGCCGTTTCATTCGATGGGATGCTGTCGAATTCATTCTTTTATTTTCATGAAAACGAAAGAAGATTTGAAAAAATCACTCTTTGCGGTGACGTTTCGCTGAACGATATAATTTTAACCAAGATACTTTTTTCGGAACGTTTCTCTTCGCAAGCAGAAATCACACTTGATACTGGTAACGCTCCAACTAAAGGGAAAGATTATCTTGTAGTTGGCGATGAAAATTATTCCATGTGGGATTTCAAAAACGGGATTAGTTTCTCGGATCAAGTTGCCGAGATGCTGGATTTTCCTTATGTCAATTATGTCTTCGCATCGCCCGATAAAGAAGCTTTGAGCAATTTCAATAATCTGATCGGAAATGTCGATCAAACAATCGAAGAAAAGATTGACGACATTATAAAGCACATAAGTTTGAATGAGGAAGCGAAATTGTTTTTTAAGGAAAATATTGATTCAGTTTATTATGAGATGACTTCGAATGAAACAGAAGGATTGAACGAACTTATCAAGCTATTGTTTTACCACGGTATTATTGAAGACATGTTTGATATAAAGTTTGTATGACGACAACGAGTTAACCGATCTAAAAGTGCAAAAATTTATCTCCCTTGTTTTTTCAACGGTTTTTAGTGCGCTACTTTAATCGCTTGTGGGGAAAATGATTTTATTAATTATTTGTTTTTAGGATTACAGCAGTCCTTTTTCCGAAGCGATCCTTATCAATGAAGCAGTGTTGCGGGCGTTAAGTTTAGTGATCAAATTTTTTCTATGGCTGTCAACAGTGAGCGGACTTATAAAAAGCTTTTCAGCGATTTGTTGATTTGTAAATCCTTCTGCGATTAGCTGAATAACTTCCTTCTCCCGGTTAGTTAAAAGCAATCCATTAGCAGCTTCTTCTTTCAATAATGTTTCGGCAGCGTCGCATAAATATTTGCCACCGCTGTGTACTTCTTTAATTGCCTCGATAATCTCCCCGGTTTCAGAGTTCTTAAGAACATATCCGTCAGCCCCGTTCTTCATCATGTTAACAACAGTTGAGCGTTCATTAAATGTTGTAAGAGAAAGAATTCTTGATGAAGGATATTTTGCTTTTATTGTTTTGCATAAATCGATACCCGAAATATCTGGCAGGCTAATGTCTAAAAGTATCACGTCCGGTTTTTCCCATCTCAAAAAATCGAGGCATGCCTTACCTGTCCCCGCTACTCCAATTACCTGTGCGGCTTGTGAATCTTGAATTAGCTTCCTGATTCCTTCGGCGACAATCGGATGATCATCCACTATAAGGATAGTTATCTTTTCCATCAACTTAAATTCTCAAATTCTATCGAAGCTTCGGTTCCCTTGTTGCTGCCCGAATTAATATCAAAGTGTCCTCCAAGAGATTCCACGCGCATACGAATGTTGTTCAATCCGTGTCCTTTGAAGGATCGAAGGTCGGAAGGATCAAAACCTTTTCCATTATCCTGCACAGTAACACTAATCCTATCTTTCTCCTGAATTAGCTGCACAAAAGCTTCCGACGCACCGGAGTGTTTAATTACATTATTAACAAGTTCCTGGACTATTCGATAGATTGCAATCTGATAGTTCTGTCCAAGCTTCTCTTCATTTCCGAAGAATCGAAATTTTAATGAAAGCGAGCCGTTGTTATCCATCTTTCCACAGAATTCCGAGAGGGCGCATTTAATACTTCCATTGACCAATGCCTGCGGCATCATATTGTGTGCGATGCGCTGCATTTCACCGATAGATTTGTTTAACAAATCCAGCGGGTGTTTGAAAGAATCTTCTTGTTCGCCGCTTGTTACAAAGTTCTCTTTGTATGAACTCAAAGCCATTTTTGCACCGGATAGTAATCCTCCTAATCCATCGTGCAGGTCGCGGGCTAATCTTGAACGTTCTCTTTCTTCTCCTTGAAGCGCGAACTGAACGGCGGCAAGCTGCTTCTCCTTTTCGAGCTGAATAATTTTTTGCTCTTTTATTTGATTGTTTTGCTCGGCAACTTTTTTCTTGTTTCGATAATAATTTTGAATAAAAAAGAATGTTATCAAGACCATGAGTAATAGAGCAGACAAGATATATTCAAGACTCTTTCGTTTTTGAATTTCAAGAGACTGAATTTTTTCCCGGTCAGTAAAGCGACGAATTTCTGCTTCCTTCTCTGCAGATTCATACCGTGCGTTCAAAAAATTGATTTGCTTCTGATCCTCCTCATTAAAAGTACGGTAAACAGCATCTTCTCTATTTTTCAAGTATGTGTAAGCTTTTTTGAAATTGCCTTGCGAGACTTCAATAGATGCAAGTGAACCGTAAATATCTTTTTCAACAGCAACAGCATTAACATCCTTTGCCAGACTTAATGCTGCTACGAGGGCTTCTTTTGCTTCTTTAGATTTTTTTTGAGCTAAGAAAGCGTTGCTCATTGCGACAAGAGTATTGGATTCTTCATATTTATTTGAAAGCTTTTGTGCGTAATGCCTTGCCCTTTTGTAATATACAATGGCATTGTCATTTTCTCCCCTGGAGGCAAGTGCGTCTCCCATTGTGTTTAATGACAGCCACATGATTTCTTGAAGTGAATTTTTTTGCCCGATTGAAAATGCTTTTTCAAGGAGCGTTCTAATCTTTTTGAAATCCTTTTTGCTGTCTAATCTGTAAGTGGCGTTTGTATAGTATAAGGCTTTCAACTTGGGGTTAACGATCTTGTCGGCAATCTCTGCCGCCTTTCTGTCGTAATATTCGCTCTTCTGAGGGTTGTTGAGCCTGGTATAAATGTCGCTCAATCTGTCATACATTCCCGATCTGGAATCGTATTCAGGATACTTATTTAGGATGCTCTCGGCTTCGAGATATGAGGAAAGGGCGGTTTTGAAAGCGCCATTTACATGATAGACGTAAGCGTAGTCGAGCAGGCATTTTGCATAAGCTATTTCTGCCCGTGCATCTTTAACGCTCGCCTTGCGTAGCAGACTCTTGAAGATTTCAATCGCCTTATGAAAGTATCCGAGTGAGTTAGTAAAATCCAATTTTGAGTTATAATAATCTCCTATCGCAGTGTAGGCATCTGCCTTTTCAACTGGATCAGTTGCAGTTTCAACTTCTTTGATAAGAAGCGAACAATAAAATTCTGTTTTTGCAGAATCAGTCCCGGGGAGCTTAAAACAAAGAGTAGTCAGCAGATTGAATCTTGAGGAATCAGTCTTGGCAGAATTATATGCCTTTTCAAGTGAATCAATCTTGTCATTTTGTGCAGCAGCAAAGGATGAACTTAAAAGAACAAAAAGAATTACGATTGACGGTTTTAGATTTTTCATAGTTAGTCCTTCCTATTGCTTTGCTTGATACATTCAAATATAAATAATTAATCTGCCCCAAAAATCCACGAAAACAGGGATTGTTGAATGACTTGTTCAAAAGTAGATTTGGCGGAGATTTTTCAGATTAAGTAATCGGTACATTTTATCAATAATCAAAGGAGAAAGAACTAGCTATGAAACAAAATTTTTCCATCAAGACATTACTCGCAGTATTATTTATCATTGGACTGACAACGCAGAATGCATCCGCACAGTTTATAAATGGTCAAAACTATGCCGGCGCACATGTTGGATTGAGCGGCGTTGGCAGCTCTCTTACGCTTGGATTAGACTACGAACGAGCTATAACTAATCCGGGTGAAGTTGGACCTGGAATTATTGGAATAGGTGGAATGTTCGACTACTTTTCTTATAGCGAAAAATATTTTGCCGATGCTGGTTCCTGGACTTACATAAATTTCGGAATTTCCGGCATGTACCATTTCGTTTTCGATAACAAAAAATTAGATCCTTTCCTTGGTTTTGTGATAGGATATGAAGTTGCAAGCTGGAAATGGAACAATGCATATTATGGAAATTATAGCCCTTCAGCCGGAGGTTTTACAATAGGCGGCAGCGCTGGTATCCGGTATTTCTTTAACGATAATTGGGCTGCACAAGCTCGCGTTGGATTTGGATTTTATATACTTGCCGTTGGAGTAGACTATAAGTTTTAATCGCAAATTCCTTAACGCTTGTGTTGGGAGTTACAACTTTTTGCGAAAAGATTATCAACTGATACCCCGTTGCCTCGCCTCGATCCGAAAATCGAGTCGGAGCGGGTTGCGGCGGGGTAGTTCATTCAAATCACTAAAACGAGAAGGAGCTTTTATGAAAAACTCGATTTCTATTTTTGTTTTACTCTGCATAAGTTCGGCACACCTTTTTGCACAGCAGTGGTGGAATGTCGGCTCAGCCGGTTTTTCTACTAGTGCAGCGCCTTACACCTCAATCGCAATAGATGGAAGCGGAACTCCGTATGTTGCATATCAGGATAGTGCAAAAATACCTAAAGCAACCGTAATGAAATATAACGGGACCAGTTGGGTGAATGTCGGCTCAGCCGGTTTTTCTACTAGTACAGCAGAATACACCTCAATCGCAATAGATGGAAGCGGAACTCCGTATGTTGCGTATCGGGATGCTGGAAATAAAACTAAGGCAACCGTAATGAAATATAACGGGACCAGTTGGGTGTATGTCGGCTCAGCCGGTTTTTCTGCTGGTGCAGCATTTTACACTTCAATCGCAATAGATGGAAGCGGAACTCCGTATGTTGCATATCGGGATGCTGGAAATTCATCTAAAGCAACCGTAATGAAATATGATGGCAGCAATTGGGTAAATGTCGGGTCAGCCGGTTTTTCTCCTGGTGGAGCATATAATACCTCAATCGCAATAGATAGAAGCGGAACTCCGTATGTCGCATATCGGGATGCTGGGAATTCATATAAAGCAACCGTAATGAAATATAACGGCACCAGTTGGGTGAATGTCGGCTCAGCCGGTTTTTCTGCTGGTGCAGCAGCTTTCATCTCAATTGCAATAGATGGAAGCGGAACTCCGTATGTTGCATATGGGGATGATGGAAATTCATCTAAAGCAACCGTAATGAAATATAACGGGACCAGTTGGGTGAATGTTGGATCAGCCGGTTTTTCTGCTGGTGGAGCGTATTACACCTCAATTGCAATATCACCGAATGGGATTCCTGTAGTTGCATATCAGGATGATGGAAATTCATCTAAAGCAACCGTAATGAAATATGATGGTAGCAATTGGGTAAATGTCGGCTCAGCCGGTTTTTCTGCTGGTGTAGTATATTACACCTCAATCGCAATATCACCGAATGGGATTCCTGTAGTTGCATATCAGGATGTTTATAATTCACATAAAGTAACCGTAATGAAATCTTCGACCTTAACCACAGTTTCTGTCACAGTAGATGTGCCGAAGACTTACACGCTTTACCAGAATTATCCGAACCCGTTTAACCCGACGACAGAAATCAGCTATATGCTATCAGCGATCAGCTTTGTGACGCTGAAGGTCTACGATGTTCTCGGCAGGGATGTTAAGACGCTTGTGAATGAACGGCAAAACGCAGGAACGTACAACGTTACTTTCGATGGAAGAGGCTTGCCGAGCGGAGTGTATTTCTACAGCATCACGGCAGGTTCGTTCTCAGCAACGAAGAAGCTGGTATTAATGAAATGACGACACTCTTCCAGCGGTTGCAGCGGAAGCCGATTAAGGTTTCGATGCTGCAAAAACAAGATCAATAAACATGAACAAAGAAGAATAATAATGAGCACGAAACTCTCAATCACGGCCCTGATGGCAGCGCTCTTAACAGCCGTTATCATGGTCCAACCGGCGTCAGCGCAATTAGAAAAGCAGAGGAATTTCCTCGGTGCCCGCATCGGAATCGGCGCCATCGGCAGCGCGTTCAGCTATAGCGCTGATTACGAATATGTAAAGAAAGGAGGCAAAGCCGGATGAAACTAAGTTTTGGATATTATGCTATTTTCGCGGCTGCCATTTTTGCAGCGCTGATAAGCAGTTGTAGTTCTCCCACCGATGTTGATAGAAAAACTAACGAAAAAACCAACCAGGGTATGATTGTCGCACTGGATAGCACCAGCCGGGTCGCATCGCCTTTTTCCGTGGCAAGCAGTTCGGGCGATATACTTTCTATTGATACTGGGACAACAATTCTGAAAGCTGAGAATGGTGCGTATTCTCCTATTTCGTCAAAGAGCAAAGTCGAGATCTTTCTGGAAACTCAGGAGATAACTGCGGCACAGCATGCGGCGGATTCGCTTCTTGTGGCTGCATTCTCTATTACAGCTAAAATCGATGGAGTCAATTCGGATCTTCAATTCCAGAGCAAGACAGGAGGTTCTCTCCCGGAGATGTCGAAAAGTGGAGCTGCTCTAAAGGTTGTGTTAACGAATATGACAAGAGGATCAAAAGCCGGCTTTTATAGAATCCTTCCATCCGGCGCGAAAACTCTTATCGGTTATGTTGTGCTCGGTGTTCCTGAAAAATACTTAGGCAAAAGATTAGGCGGCGAAAATATGTCCGCAACATTTTCGCCGAATGGTACCGGTAATTTTCAGAGCTGCTATTTGCCGAATATAAAGTCTGATGAGTCATCGTTTCCCTCAGGAGTATATTGGCAAACGTATTCAAATATACCGGACACAACCTATACTGTCGGGTCTGTTACTATTGGAGGACCGCTTTTTGTCGGGCAGGTTTCTATAGGCGAACCAAGCACTCACGAATTACTTGCAGACTTGGGATTTTCTTCCACGGCGACCTGTGTTACGGGCAATAACCCAAATGATAATTCACAGTACTGGGTGGAACGGACTCAGAATGCAAATGGAAAAACGACAAAGCTAAAAGTGGGTTCGAATGCAGCAAATAAGTTTTACCTGAATCTGATACTCTATTCACAGGATGGACTTCCAGTCCTTTATGCCAATGGACTCAAATCCGATGATGGCGTTCATGCGCCAGACGGGTCGGTACTCGATGATCCGTACAGCGATCCCGACAGGCCTATTGCGGGTGAAAAAGAACTGCATTTTACTGGAGATCGGAAATTGGGCAGATCAGCACAATCACTTTTTGAGGCGCAGGGATTTGAAATATCGCATATCTCTTTCGAGAACGGCACATATTCATTTAATACCCGTAACAAGCTTGAAGGCAGGGCAAAATGGGAAAAAGATATTCTGAAAAAAAATCACTGGTTCCCGATTAAGGCGAATTGCAATGGAAATATCGGTTACTATAAATATTCCAATAAGTTTACAGGCAAGATAACCATTTCATGGAATTATGGAGGGATAGGAAACGTATTCACGATAGAAATGAATGATGCGAAACTGACGATGAAAGATGATGGTCCTGATGAAACGAATTATACTCTTACCGGCACAGCGGTGATATCGCCAAAATCATTCTCATATGGCGATGAAGTTTTCACCTTAAAAGAATCTGAATCAAAAGATTATTGTGATGAATACGGATTTAAGGTACTGAAAACAAATCCACCAGCAGTTCGGTGGGGTTTTGGAAAATCATGGGATTACGTCAACAGCAAAGGCACGCCATTTCCGATAATAGTCAATTGGTTTACCTGGAAGAGCTTTAGTGTGGTTTACGATGTGCCAATCAAGGATCTGAATACACTTGACGGATCATACAATATGGATTGCTTTATGCCTGGCTATGGCGGTACTGCTACATGGAAATTTACACCAATAGAGGAGTAAGCCATGCATTTTCCGAAAACTGTACTAAAGAAAGCATATCCAGCGGGGTTTATTTCTATAATCTTGTAGCGGGAAGTGACTCTATCACTAAGAACATGATGTTAATAAAATGATTTGGATATAATCAAAGTTTGTAGGGTCGAGCTTACATGATTATCTCGACCCTACGAAGATTATACCTGAACATGCGAATAAGAAATAACATTAGAATTATTTCTTATCAATTCAAGCATGTGAGATGTTGCCGGACCTTTTAATTTCATCGTACAGCATGCGACCATTCCGCCGTCGAAAATAGTGTTCTCAACTTCTTCAATGTTGATATCGCCCACTTTCAAAACATCAAGTACAGACGCCAGCACTCCCGGCTTGTCATAATGTTTTACGATCAGTTGGTAATGAGTCTCGGGGGCTTTGGCGCGGTTAACCCAGTGAGCAATAAATCCGCTTTGAATGAATCCGAGAATAATGTTCACCGTTTCTTCTGCAACCGCATTCTGCGCCTGTTCAGTTGAAGCGCCAATATGATGTGTGATGTAAACATTTTCCAGTTCCTGAAGTTTCGATGAAACCGGTCCGCTTTTCGCTTCCGGTTCGTCTTTGAAAACATCCATACCGACTTTCAAACCTTTTTCTTTGACGGCGCGGATTAACGCTTCCTCATCAACTACTCCAGCACGGGACGTGTTGATAAAGATCGCTCCCTTTTTCATGTAGCCGAACATTTTGTCGTTAAACAGATTTTTTGTTTCGGGAGTTTGCGGAAGATGTATCGTAACAATATCCGCAATCGGAAGTATCTGATCAAACTCGGAAAAATCTTTTACGCCGTAACCTTCAATTCTGGAAATGTCTTTTGCATAGATGTTCATTCCCAATGCTTGAGCGCGTTTAGCAACCTCTTTTCCTATGGCGCCGTAACCGACTATCGCGAGAGTTTTTCCGAACAGACCTTCTGCTTTTGAGTACTCGCCTTTGTTCCAAACTCCTTTTTTGAAATCCATTACGTTGTTCGGAATTCTGCGGTCGAGCGAAATCATCAATCCTATTGCTAGCTCTGCAACGGCAATGGAATTTTTACCGGGACAATTGGAAACATAAACACCCTTTTTGTTTGCCGCAGCAATGTTGATATTGTTAACTCCGGCACCGGCTCTAACAATAAGATTAAGCTGTTTTGCATCTTCAATTGTTTTTGCATTTACAACGGTTGAACGTACAACAATTACATCAACATCCTTCGCGGCTTCAGGCAAATCGTTCTCGCCAAGTTTCGGCTGATAAATCACATCAAGATCGGCATCTTTTAATTTTTGAATGTACTGTTCCGGTAATTTGTCTGCGATTAATACTTTCACTTTCATGACTTCCTCTTTCGTTTATTTCAACATTGGAATTTTTAACGAGAATTTTTTTGCGTTATCGATTGCTTGCTCATAACCCGCATCAGCATGACGTGCGATTCCCATGCCCGGATCGTAAGTTAAAACTCTTTCGAGCCGCGCTTCGGCTTCTTTTGTTCCGTCTGCAACAACTACCATTCCTGCGTGAATTGATTTTCCGATTCCCACACCGCCGCCGTGATGAACCGAAACCCAGCTTGCGCCTCCAATAGCATTCAGTAGCGCATTAAGAATCGGCCAATCGGCAATTGCATCGCTGCCGTCTTTCATCGCTTCAGTCTCTCGGTTTGGCGACGCAACCGATCCGCAATCAAGATGATCTCTTCCGATAACAATCGGCGCGCTCACTTTTCCGCTTGCAACTAATTGATTGAAAATTTTTCCCATCTCAGCGCGTTCGCCGTAACCAAGCCAGCAAATTCTTGCCGGCAATCCTTGGAAGTGCACTTTCTTTTGCGCGAGTTCAATCCATCTTATCAGCGCTTTGTTTTCCGGAAACGTTTCGATAACCGCTTTGTCTGTTTCAAAAATATCTTTCGGATCGCCGCTGAGTGCAGCCCATCTGAACGGTCCCTTGCCGTCGCAGAAAAGCGGACGAATATATTCCGGCACAAAACCGGGAATATCGAATGCGTTTGCGACGCCGTTTTCTTTTGCTTCACCCCGGATATTGTTTCCGTAATCGAATGCAATTGATCCGCGCTTCTGCAATTCCAACATCGCTTTTACGTGTTCAACAATAGTTTTTTTCGAAAGCTCGATATATTTATTGGGATTTGATTTCCGAAGTGCAAGCGCATTTTCAAAACTCATTCCCATCGGCACGTACCCGTTTAAAGTATCGTGCGCAGAAGTTTGATCTGTGATTATATCGGGTACAATATTTTTCTTTAAAATCTTTGGAAGAACTTCTCCTGCATTTCCAAGCAATCCAACGGAGAGAGCTTGTTTTTTTTGTTTGGCTTCAAGAACAAGTTTAAGTGCTTCATCGAGATTTTCTGTAATCACATCGAGGTAACCGGTATTAATTCTTTTTTGCATTCGAGCGCGATCGACTTCAATGCCGAGAAATGCAGCGCCGTTCATAGTGGCGGCAAGCGGTTGAGCACCGCCCATTCCACCGAGTCCGGCGGTTAATAAAAATTTTCCGCTTAACGAACCGCCGAAATGCTGCCGCGCGCATTCGGCAAATGTTTCGTATGTGCCTTGCAAGATTCCTTGCGTGCCTATGTAAATCCAACTGCCGGCTGTCATCTGACCGTACATTGTCAGTCCCAACGAATCAAGGCGGCGGAATTCATCCCACGTCGCCCAATCGGGTACGAGCATTGCATTGGAAATTATTACTCGCGGTGCATTCAAGTGCGTTTTAAAAATTGCAACAGGTTTGCCGGATTGAACAACAAGCGTTTCATCGTCATCCAAATTTTTTAATGAAGCAATGATCGCATCGTAAGCTTCCCAATTACGTGCAGCTTTACCCGATCCGCCGTAAATAATTAAATCTTCCGGACGTTCTGCTACGTTTGGATCGAGATTGTTCATGAGCATTCGCATTGCTGCTTCTTGAATCCAACCTTTGCAACTTATTTTCGATCCGGTCGGCGCGTTGATGATTCGTTTTTTCGTTTCCATATTTTGTTGGAGCGACGTTACTTCGTCGCCAAAATTTTAATTGGTGAAATGTTTTTGTAGAATACCTTCGTATTGTTTATAAGCCGACTTATAAAACCAGCGGGTAAGAAAGAATCCTTTGCCGGCGCGTTTCTTCAACTCGGCAATATTACTGTTCAGGTTAAAAACTAATTTTGTCTTTTCTTCTTTTGTAAATTTAACTTCGTCCGAAGGTGCGTTAAGTTTATCAATAATAGCATTGAACGACTTTATCTCGCCGTAATATTTTTCATCTGAACTTACTTGTTTTAACAAGGATTTACAGAAAGTAACAAGTACTTTCTTTTCATTTTTATCGAATTGAAAATTGTAGTTTTTGAATAAAGGTTTTGCCATAAGTGTTATACTTTTAGTGAAAGAAGTTTTTCCCGCATTTTTTGGTAACCGGGTTTAATTACGTTGTAGATGTAATGAAGTCTCTCTCTGTATGGGATGAATGAAGATTTCATTGCGTTGATGTTAAGTTTTTCAATATCGTCCAGACTGATGCCGAACAACTCGCTTGCTGTTAGGTACTCTTTTGTCAGCGTTGTATCGCTCATCAAACGGTCGTCCGTGTTCAGAAATACTCTAAATTTTTCTTTGTATAGTTTGATGAACGGGTGATGCTCAAGTTTATCAATTGCGCCTGTGTGAACATTGCTTAACAAACATATTTCCAACGGAAGACGTGTATCTAAAATGTATTGAGCAAGATCTCCAAGAGCTATCACCGAACCTTCTTTGTCGAAAACTATGTCTTCTATAAGTCGTGTTGCGTGACCGATGCGATGAGCGCCGCAAATCTGTATTGCCTGCCAAATGGAATCCTTACCGAAAGCTTCTCCGGCGTGAATTGTAATGTTAAAATTCTTTTGTTTAATAAATTGAAATGCGTCAATATGTTTCTTAGGAGGATAACCGCCTTCTTCGCCGGCAAGATCAAATCCAACAACGCCGTCTTTCCGAAAATTTACAGCCAGTTCAGCTATCTCCAAAGTATTTTTCATATTTCTCATACCGCACAAAATCAAACCGTAGCCAACTCCAAAATCTTTTTTTCCTTTCTCTAATCCTTCTAAAACAGCTTGAATAACATCTTCGTGGTACAATCCTTTTTGTGTATGAAAGACAGGGGAAAAGCGGGTTTCAACGTAAGCTACGCCGTCTTTATGCATGTCTTCCATCATCTCATACGCAATTCTGAACAAGTTTTCTTTGCTTTGCATTACAGCAATGGTGTGTTCAAATCCTTGCAAGTATTCTACAAGGTTTCCTTTGTTTGCACCTCTGTAAAACCAGACGGCAAGTTCACCGGCATCAGAAGTTGGCAGCTTATTGTACTTAATTTCTTTGGCAAGATCGATAATGGTTTGAGGGCGAAGGCCTCCATCAAGATGATCGTGCAGAAGAACCTTTGGAATTCCACGGATTATTTCTTCAGAGTTCAAGGCGTTCCTTCAGTTAATTCGAGAGAGTTCTACGAATCAAAAATATTCTTTTGTGTTCCGAAAATCAATTAGACCGATTTCATTCGCTTTTGGGTTGTGGAGCGAACAGGCTGTTCGCTCTACATTCGCAATGAACTGAATCCATTATTTCTAACTGTATCTCGGTTACCTTTTCCCGAAGAGATGTCCGAAGGACTCCTTCTGGAGGATTCCCATATTTTGGCGCAACACGTTTACCTTTCATGTTTGTCCGTCTCCGGCGGATTTCAATTTTCACGTTTGACCTTCCCGCTTTTCAACCTTGACTATACCTTTGCAAAATGGTTATTTTTCGTGCACTTCTTAATACAAATATATATTAACCATAGGAGAATCAATGAAAAAAGCATTTATCTACTTGAGTTTATTGGGTATGGTGCTGGGTTTTATGGCATTCGATTGTTCATCTGCAGAGTTGACAGGCGCTAAACTTTACATAAACCAAAAACAATATGCAAAAGCTAAGGAAGCTTTGTTGAAAGATGTTCAAAAGAACCCCAAGAGTGACGAAGGATATTATTTATTAGGATACTTATACGGCGAAGAGGGAGATGTCCCGAACATGATTGATGCGTTTAACAAATCAGTTGCAATCAGTCCTAAGTTTGAACCGCAGATTAAGGATTATAAAAAATACACATGGCAAACCAGTTTCAACAAAGGTGTCGGAGCTTTTAATGCTGCAGTAAAGACGACAAAACCAGACAGCATGAAAATATTTTTTAAAAAAGCGATCGATCTATTTAACAATGCTGGCTTATGTGAACCAGACTCAACTGGAGCTTATGAGAATATCGTATCGGCATACTTAAACATGGGCGATCAAGACGGCGCTATTCCGGTTTTGCTGAAGTTAACCGACATGGGCAAACCTGCATATTCATTTGCGCAGTTAGGACAAATTTATTTGATCAACGGTTCCAAAATGATAGACAGTTACAGAGCATCAAAAAATGTTGCCGATAGCGCAAAGGCTTTCGAATGGTACGGAAAAGCAATCGATGTTTTGAAAAAGGGTGCGGCTAAATATCCGTCCGATTCAGGTATATTGCTGCAGTTAGGCAATGCTTACTATGCGTCAGACGAAATTGAAACAGCTATCACTTCTTTCAAAACTTTAGCAGAAAAAATGCCTACCAACAAAGATATACGTTACGCATACGGTGTTGTATTGCTAAAAGGTAAACAATATCAAGAATCTGTTAAGGAACTAACGGAAGCGGTAAAGATGGATGAAAAGAATACAGACGCAATTTACAATTTGGCTGCCGCTTACATTAACTGGGGAAATGATTTGAGAGAGGTAGCGGTTAAGAGTGAATCAGGAGATAAATCCTACCTTCAGAAATTTGAAGCCGCTATTCCGTATCTTGAACAATACCTGACAATAAAACCAAATGAATCACGTGTTTGGACGAGTTTATACCAGGTTTATGCAAATTTAGGAAAGAAGGAAAAAGCCGAAGAAGCTTTCAAGAAAGCTGAACAATACAAATAATTCACGGATAATTTCTTGATCTGAACCCACAGTCCCGAAAGGATTGTGGGTTTTTTATGAAAACATAGGTGACAAAATGAATCAGAATATCGACCCCAAACCGCAGCAGATTAACATTGAACTTGGTGAAAAAGAAGCCGAAGGAATTTATTCTAATCTAGCAATCATTACACATTCTCCTGCCGAATTTGTAATAGATTTTACACGCGTGGTTCCTGGCGTACCGAAAGCGAGAGTGCTATCACGCATTATAACAACGCCACAACATGCTAAAATGCTGCTTCGGGCGTTGAAAGAGAACATTGACAAGTTTGAATCCCGTTTCGGCGAAATTAAAATCGACGCTCAATCAACTCCGCAATTCGGATTTGTTCAAAGCGATAAGGGAGAAAAAATTAATTAGTTAAACCGGGGACTGCATTCCTAAGTCCCCGCTTCCTTTCTAACAACTTACATCAAAAATCATTTTCTTGTGTTATAGCAAATAAATTTTTAGTTTGATTGCGACATAATAGTCGTTCGTGTCTTTCATAAATATTTTGAGTCGGAGACGGAGATATGAGAAGAATAATAGCGACATTTGTGACTTTTCTATTCTTACTGCCTTTAACTTCATTCCAAGCTCAACCTTACAAAATCGATTTGATAGTTTTTCAGGATTTAAATTCAATTGATTTTGCTGCGCTTTCATTCGCAAACAACTTGAGAGGAGCGCCTAGAATTTTTCAGGTTGTAATCACTCCTGAAGGACAAGATGTAATTATTAAAGGAGTTGTTGATTGGCAGAGTGATGAGAATTCTGCTTCACGACAGCTTGTGACTTTCACAACTGAAAAATTTAAGGCAAGAAGTTTCTTTAACGATGAAATTGGTAATTCGGAGATTAGAATTGCCACTGCAGAAGGGGATAAAAGTCTTGCTGAAGATTTGATTAGGAAGGGTAAACCGACTGGTAAGGTAACTATCAATCTAGTACTGCTTGACGGTAATTCTAATTTTCTAGCCAGCGCTGAACCGAAAGTGCTGTCTTTCTTAAACCCTGCTCAAACCATAACTATTTTTTCTCCAATTGAGGGATCAATTTACGATGTTGGTAATGTGCAGGCTCAATGGACGGCTGTTACCGGCGCAACGAGTTATAGGATACGTGCTAATGTAATTCCGCCAGGCTCTCCCAGTCCCGAAGATGCTCTCAATGCCGGCAATCCATTCATAAACGACAAGGATGTTGGAACAAGCTTAACAGTTAACCTGGGTACCATCCTTGATAGGCAATGGGTTGGTGGAGATCAAGTAGTTATGGCAGTTACAGCCGTAATTACTGGGCCTGGAGGCGGAACGACTTTACGCAGCCCTCTGGTTACGTTTAGGTTAAGTCGGTCCGGGAATTCTTCTTCAAATATTGCCAATCCGGATTTGGTTAGACTGGCAAACTTAATTTCCGGTAAGGTTAGTCAAGACTTTGTTAACAAACTATTGAATGGTCAAATCACTCCCGATAGAATACACATTACGGATGAAAACGGAAATACACTTTCATTTACAGAATTTTTGAATGTGCTGGCTAACTGGGAAACAAACCCGCAGTCAATTATCTCAATCGATTTTACCGGCAAATAAAAGAGGCGCAAACATGAAATGGAAAAATTTAATACTTGCCTTTACGTTACCACTCTTGGTCGGTTTTATATCTGGCGGCAAGTCCTCTGCACCGTCGGATACACCGGTAGCGCTGGTTAAAAAAATTGTTAAAGATGTTAAATACAAAAAAGAAAATGTTTCCGATTGGGAAGCAGCAAAAACCGGACTGCCTTTGAAAGACGGAGAAGAAGTAAAGACCGGGTCAAAATCTCTCGCGCTTATTTTATTTACGGATGGTTCCGGATTGTTGCGTGTGAGAGAGAACGCGATCCTTCATATTTATGGACAGAAAGAAAATCAGAGGATGAATAAAAATACCTTCGTACAAAAAGGTTTGGTTGGATTTGATGTGAAGAAACAAGCTGAGAATGAAGAATTCAAATTTACAACTCCAACCGTAGTTGCATCGATCCGCGGCACTGGCGGTTTTCTCGACTATAGCGACGACAGCACATTCACAATGTCGCTGGATTCCGGCGACGTGGCGCTCGATTTTACTGGTGTAGGAGGGGGCGGCGGCATGTTGCATTCCAGGCATACTGTAACTATTAATTCGAGAGGACAATTCTATTTTAGGCAGCAGAACGACAATGATAGAAATTTATCCAACTCAACGAGACAAACGGAAGTAAAGAAAATAAAAATTAATACAGACAGCGGGGATCTAGAAATAAATTACTACGGCAGCGAAAATAGATAACCCGTACTAACAAAAACGGAATGGATATATGAGAAAGGAGCCCGAAGTATTCATTAATCATACAAAGTTTTTTTTGGTATTGTTTTTTTTATTCGGTGTTGGGGTGCAATACAATTATGCTCAGATCAGTAATTACGTTTCATCTGTCAAAGTTGGCGACGCAAAAGAAAAGACACCGCTCGCAATTTCTGCCGACTTATTTTCCTCAGAGAACATTTCTCAAATAGATATCGCATTCAAAACTTTCGGTAAAAATGAATATCTAAAACGGGAAATGCTTTTAACAGGCAACACCGCGTCGGTAACAATTCCGGCAGATGAAATTCAGCCGCCGTACCTCGAATATTATATCATTCTTAGTCTCAAGGACGGAACATCGCAAACTTATCCGCTTGGTGTAGATCACGGAGTTGCGCCGATTCAAATTCCAATTTCAGCAGTTTCGGAAAAAGATAAACAAATTTTGGTGTTGAGTCCCGATGCCGGTGAAATGTTGACACAGCATGACATGCTGATTTCAATTTCGTTTGTGAAGGCGCCTGACCAAGTAGATATTTCCAAAACAAAAATTTATTTGAACGATCAAGATGTTTCATCGTTTGCAGTGAACGCCGGCGACTTGCTGGTGATAAGCGGCGACAATTTCCCAAGTAATTTGGGCTTCGGTTCTCTTCTTTTAAAGGTGGAGGTTTACGATAAATCGGGAAACATTTATCACTCGATCTCAAGAAGTTTTCAATTGGTAACGGAAGAACTTGCTGCCCAGGCGGGCGCTCAATGGAAATATTATGGTTCGCTAAGAGGAGAGTCCCGCAATGAAAATTATAATTCTGCTTCAACTTGGTATAATAATCTTGGCGCAGATTTCACCGGAACTGTTGATCAATGGCGATTGAACGGAAGCGTTTATCTCACATCGGAAGAGAAGAGTAACCGGCAGCCGTACAACCGATATTCTGCAACGGTTCAGAACGGCGACTGGCTTGATCTAAAATTTGGCGATGCATTCCCTCGCTTTCCATCTTTGATAATGGACGGTAAACGTGTGCGCGGATTTTCCGGTGCTTTGAATTTCGGTGCGTTTAATATTCAAACATCTTTTGGCGAAACGGTAAGAAATGTTGAAGGAGAACTTTTAGAGAAATATACTGCGGCAAATGCACCGCTCGGCAGCAATATAATTTCAATCAACCAATTGAAATATCCCGGTTACCAGTATGGTAAGGTAAATATGGGTACTTACAACAGAAATGTTTTTGTTCTTCGCCCGTCATTCGGCAGCGGTGAAAATTTTCAGTTTGGTCTTACTTATCTTCACTCAAAAGATGATCCCGGTTCAATCGAGTTCGGTGCACGTCCTCAGGAAAACTTGGTTTTTGGTTCGGACTTAATGTTTGCGTTCGACGATCAGAATGTGATGTTCACCAGTCAGGCGGCATTCAGTCTCGTCAACAAAGATATCTCTTCAGGAAATTTGAGTGACGCGCAGATTGATTCCGTCTTCGGTCCGAACAGTACATACAGCAACGTTGATCCGGGTACTGTGAAAAAGTATAAGGACTTAATAAGTAAATTTATCACGGTGAACCAGTATCTAGGCCCTTGGAATCCGCAAGAATTATCTTCGTTTGCAGGCGAGGCGGCGCTGTCGCTAAATTATTTTGATAACACGCTGCGCACTTCTTATATCTACCGCGGCAACGACTACCAGTCGTTCGGTCAATCATTTTTAAGAACCGATGTAAAAGGGATTAATTTTATCGATCGTGCTAGGTTTATGGATAACAAACTTTTTGTTTCGATCGGTTATGAAAGTTTGAACGACAATTTGCAGAAAACAAAAATTGCAACTACCACTTTCGAAACGATTAGCGCATCGGTCTCGTATTTTCCGCGCACGGATTTTCCGAACGTGACAATCGGATATAACCGGTATGCAAACAACAATGGTTTGGTTTTAGCCGATACTTTGAAAAACCGGAATGCAATGTTTGCCGTTGATGACATCACGGATCGCGTTTCTCTTGCTATGTCTTATGATTTTATTGCAGGCGTTAGACATTCGTCTTCGTTTTCATTTACAACTTCGAGCAGAACAGATAACAGCTTGGCAAAAGCCAATGCTACTTTTAATATGAGTTCGTTGAACGTGACGAGTTACTGGACGAGCCAACTGATGTCGCTTTGCGGAATTGTTTACAGCGCAAGTGAAATAAGCGGACAGCCGTTCAACTACCTCACGATCACTGTTGGCGGCAAGTACAGATTATTGGAAAACAAACTTCAGCTTTCGGCAAGTTTAAGTCCGAGTTTCGGAGATTTTGAACGACAGGCATTAGAACTAGTTGCCGATTATAATGTCCTTGCAAATTTGAATTTGGTTTTTCAAACAAGAATTTTTAGAATACCGGGAAGCGCGACTAATTCGATCATTGGGTTAACGACCCGGCTTTCAATCTGACGAATCTTTTCTATGAAGAGCGGCGGAAAAAGTAAAAGAGATTTTTTGAACAAATTTTTTGTGGTCATTTCAGCTGCTCTTCTTACAATTCTCCTTACGCAAGATTATTTATTTACAATTGCTCCGCTGAAAACGCTCGAACTGAAATTGATAGACAACCGTTTTCAAAAGCGGGGCAAAATTGATTTGGGCGATTCCGCCAAAGTTATCATCGTCGAGATTACGCAAGATTCATACGATCAGATACCGCCGCCGTATAATAAGTGGCCCTGGCCAAGATTTATTTTTGCGAAAGTGATCAACAACCTAATGAATGCCGGCGTGAAAGCGGTTGGTATTGATATCGACATGCCCGGTCCGGATCAATTTTCTCCGCTAAACGATTCGTTGATGCGCACTGCGATTAGAAAATCCGGCAAAGTTGTTGTTGCCGGTAAGATAAATGAATCGACTGAACAAAAAATTGAGGAAGGTAAATCGTGGATTGGCAAGACCAACGAAAATTACGACAACATTTTTTATACTGCCGATAGTTCGGTTGGTATCGTTCAACCGCCGGCAGATTACGACGGGGTCTTCAGAAGATACTTGCCTTTCCGTTATACCGGAATCACAAATAAAAAAATTCCGAGTTTCGGATTTGCTTTGCTGAATAAATATTACGGTCTCAAAAGTTCTGCAACCGCGCAACGTGAAGGCGGAAATTTTACTCTCGGAAATAAAAATATTCCGCAGTATGACCCGACAAGTGTGCTAATAAATTTTTACGGACCGAACGGAACATTTCCGCGCGTGAAACTGATTGATGTTCTTGATGACAAGAATTTTAAAACGATCGACGAATTGGAAACCGGCGTTGATCTAAACACATGGGACACACCGGACGGCGGCTGGCTCTACAGCGGCAAGTTCAAAGACAAAGTTGTTATCATCGGCTCAACAATGCCGGAAGACCGGGATTTGCTGCCTACATCTTTTGCGGAGGGGAAACAGAAGGGCGACAACATGATGTACGGCGTGGAATTTCATGCGAATGTAATTCAGAACATTCTCAGCAATAACTTCTTATACCGGCAATCGAGAGGAAGTGAAATTCTGGTAATACTCTTTTTTACGTTCATCATGTTCTACGGTTCCTCTGCTGTTCGAAAAATTAAATTGAAAATCGGCGCACTCGTCGAAATCATAAACGTAATTCTTGTACTTCTCCTCATCTTCGTGATTTATGAATTCAGCATTTATCTCTTCATTCACAATCAATTGGTAACTGCAGTTGTAAGCCCTTCATTAGCAGTTGTAGTCGGATATTTCAGCAGTACGGCTTATCATTTTCTACGCGAGCGTCAGCAGAATGTTTTGATCAAAGGAATGTTCAGCCAATACGTGAGCAAACATGTTGTGAACGAATTACTTTCTAATCCGGCTAAACTTCAGCTTGGCGGCGAGAAAAAAAATGTAAGCATTTTGTTTAGCGACATTGCCGGGTTCACAACATTTTCCGAAAACAAACAGCCGGAAGAGTTGGTGAGATTCATCAACGAATACTTGAACGAAATGACAGAGATCATTCTTGCCAACGACGGAACTCTTGATAAATATCTTGGCGATGCGGTTATGGCATTCTGGGGCGCGCCTATTGAACTGGAAGACCATGCGTTCAGAGCATGTGCGGCGGCAATCGAAATGCAGAAAAAAGTTCGCGAGCTTTCTGCAAAATGGATTCAATCCGGCGAGAGCGCAATTCAAGTAAGGATCGGCGTTAATTCCGGCGATGTAATTGTCGGTAATATTGGCGGCGTTAAACGTTTCGATTATACCGTGATGGGAGACAACGTTAACCTTGCATCACGGCTGGAAGGTGCGAACAAAGAATACGGAACTCGAATAATGATTAGTGAAAGAACGTTTGATTTCGTGAAATCGAAATTCATTGCGCGTGAACTTGATCTTATACGCGTGAAAGGTAAAACAAAACCTACAAAAGTTTTTGAATTGATCGGATTAGCCGGCGACAAAGAAAACGAAACCAAATTGAGTAGTTTGAATGATTACTTGAAGGGCTTGGAATTTTATAAGAGCAGAAATTTTTCGCCGGCAATTTCACACTTCAAAAAATCGTATGAATTCTCCAACGACTTTCCTTCGAACGTTTACGTGATGAGATGTCAATCGTATTTAGAAACTCCGCCGGATGCTAATTGGGACGGGGTCTTCGAAATGAAAACTAAATAATCATAACCGATTATTTCTGTACCCGCCTTAAATTGTAAAGTGCAGCAATCAGAAAAATGAAATTTGCGAACCACGCCGTTAACAGAGGATTCAAAACACCGCTCTTGCCGAACGCCTGGCTGACCTTCATAAAAACAAGGTAGAGAAAAGTTATCAGTAAATTTATACCGAACTGAATCGCCAAACTGCCGCGCCTTCTGTTGGCTGAAATCGGCAAGCCGAACAGCACAACAATTATGCTCGAGAACGCAAACGCAATTCTTGAATGATACTCAATCATAGTGGATGTTGGATCGTTGCCGGTTCTGTACTGATCCTCCGCAAAATTTTGAAGATCTGTAAGTGTCATCTCTTCAAGCTTCCGCTGCTTCTTAACAACTTCGTCCGGTTTGAAATTTAATCCTTTGTAATCTTTAACTGCGAACGTCTGATCGGACTCAGTCGAATCGGAAAATGTTCGCGTAATTCCGTTCATTAGTAGCCAGCTCGCTTTTGTGGAATCGTAATGCATGCGTAAAGCATCAGTGCGCATAACTAGTTTCGTTTTGTCATTCGGATTGAATTCTTGAATGCTCACGTTGTCTGCCATTCCGGTACTTAAATCGAAATAACTTATCGAGACGATTCGCGTTTTTGAATCCTGGAAAAAAATATTGCTTCCGAAATAGACGACATCTTTCTTCATGTAGTTTCGTTCAATATAAATGCGGTGTTTGTTCGCCATAGGAACGAGGTAACCGCCGAAATAAATTGAGAAGATGCTGATCAGAATGGATGTGATGAGGAACGGAGCCATGAAACGATAGAGACTGATTCCGCCGGCTTTAATTGCAGTAAGTTCGTTGAGATTTGCCATCTTGCCGGCAGTGAACAAACATGCGAGCAAAACCGCAATGGGCGTTATCAGTCGAATAATTTCCGGAGTAAAAACCAAATAGTATTGAATGATTAAATGTGCCGGGACATTCTGATCGATGAAGTCGTCAAGTTTCTCCATCATATCAATCACGACGAAGATGAGAGTGAAAGTCAATAATCCGAAAAGGATCATCAACAAGAACTGTTTGATTAGATAACGGTCAAGAATTTTCATCAGACTCTTCTTGCGATCTCCATGATTTTGGCAGCCATTTGGTAATGAACTCGAAATTGAGAGTTACTTTTTCACGCGCACTTTTTATCATCAACAAAATACCGACTATGCCGAGCAAAATATTTGCGCTCCAAATCCCGGCAAAAGGCGAGAGCATTGCTCTGTCGGCTAATTTTTCGCCGCCGATTAAAAATGCCCAGTAAGTCAAAAAGAAAATTAAACTTATTCCCGCTGCCATACCGAATCCGCCGCGCCGCATCATTGTTCCAAGAGGCGCGCCGATCAAAACAAATACAATGCATGCAAACGGCAAAGAATATTTTTTATGAATTTCTACCCAGTAGCGATCCATCTCGCGTCGGTTCCAATCAAGACGCGTCAACGTATTGTTTATGTGATTTTGATCTTGACTAATCTTTTGCTGTGATCGTAAATAGACAAATCGATTGTTTGAGCTTTCGCCTTCAAGTCTTACCGGTTGATTCTTGCTGTTGATAAGCGATGAAATATTATCCTCGTATTCTTTCAAAAGTTTGGTACGGATTGCATTGAGACTATCAACAATTACCAGCATATGCTGTGCGCCCATTTCTCGATCGCCGCGCGGACCGCCGGGACCGCTTTGCTCAAAAGTGAATTGATCTGCCGGCATTGCAATCTTGTGTCTTTGGAATTGTATTTTGCGGTATTCGTTTCTATCGGCATTATCCGATTCGTGTATTTCACCGTTCTGCAAATCCATTATCAATACTTTTTGATCGGGTGCATAATATATTTTTCCGAATGATGCCGTTACAATATTTATTTTCGGCGGATGTGAATAATCATAAATTGTTACTTGTTTCAATTCGTTTTTAACCGGATCGATATCGCGGACAAGGATTGCGTAGTTCGGGACTTCTTGTGAAAAGACTCCGGGCACAAGTGAAAGCGTCGGCTTTTTTCTGGAAATGTCTTCCATTAAAAGCCGGGCGGCATGATTTGCATCCGGATAGATATGATTGTTAAAGTAAACGAGAGAAAGCGCAACGAAGACACTGGCAATAAGCGGTGGAGTCATCATTTTGTACAAACTAACTCCAGTCGCTTTCATTATAGAAATTTCGTTGTTCTGAGACATTGCGCCGAACGCCATCAAAGTTGCAACGAGAACCGACATCGGCACAACAAGCACAACAATCCATGCAAGGTTATAAATAATCAGTTGAAGGATTACCCACAAGCTTAATCCTTTTCCAACAAGCCGGTCGGCAAACTTCATCATGAACTGAAGAACGAAAATGAAAATCAATATTACTATCGAAAATAAAAATGGAACCACATGATTCTTCAATATGTAGCGGACTAATATCATTTTTTACTGATTACCCGGCAATGATTTCGTTTGCAATTTACCAATAAGTTAGAAAAGTTTTAAGCGAAATACGACCGATGATGAAAGAAAGACTGCCGTCACAATGAAACCGAAGCGCTCGATTTGTCCTTAATTGACTTGAATCCAGTGCTGCTTAGGTGTAAATTTGAAAAGCAAAGTTATCTAAAAAATAATTGCTGCACCGCTTTTTACTGAATGAATTAGGAGGATTAGTGGATTCTGTTATTTCTCATTTGAAAAGTAATTTCAATACCTATCTCGAAGAACTTAAAGAGTACTTGCGGATAAAGAGTATCAGCACGCTTGATGCTAATCGGAGCGACATGATTAAATGTGCGGATTTTGTTGCCGATAAATTACGACACGCCGGGATGTCACGAGTAGAAATTTTTCAGACTGCCAGGCATCCGATTGTTTACGGTGAATGGCTTGGTCAGCCCGGAAAACCAACTGTGCTGATTTACGGACATTATGATGTTCAACCAGTTGACCCGTTGGATTTATGGCACAGCGACCCGTTCGAACCGGTGATTCACGACGAGAAGATTTGGGCGCGCGGTGCAAATGATAACAAAGGTCAAAACTACGTGCACATAAAAAGTGTTGACGCTTATTTCAAAACGTTAGGAACGCTTCCGCTGAATGTGAAATTTTTATTTGAGGGTGAAGAGGAAATAGGCAGTGAAAGTTTGACGTCATTTCTTAAAACGCATCAAGAGTTGTTGAAGTGCGATTCCGTTCTTGTTTCTGATACAAGCATGTACGGCCGCGGTATCCCAACTATCACTTATGGTTTGCGCGGGTTGCTCTACATGGAAGTTGAAATGACCGGACCCGACAAAGATTTGCATTCCGGTAGTTTCGGCGGCGCTGTCGCTAACCCTATTAATGAGCTGGCAAAATTAATTTCCAAGCTGCATGATAAAAACGGGAAAATCACAGTCCCAAATTTTTATAACGGTGTTCAGAAACTTTCTAAAGCGGAAAAAGAAAATTTTAAACGATTAAAATTTTCCGAAAATGCTTATGCCAAAGAAGTCGGCGTTAAAAAACTTCATGGCGAAAAAGGTTTTACAACTTTAGAAAAATTGTGGACGAGACCAACTTTGGATTGCAACGGCATCATAGGAGGTTTCACTGAAATTGGCGCTAAGACCGTTTTGCCGTCCAAGGCAAAGGCAAAGATCAGCATGCGCTTGGTTCCTAATCAAGATCCGTTAAAGATTGCCAAAGATTTTGCAAAGTATGTTAAATCATTAGTTCCGCAGAGTGTTAAGCTCGATGTTAAAATGCTTCATTACGGTTACCCGGCTGTTGTGCCGTTCGGAAGCAAAGCGCTAAATGCCGGGGCGAAAGCAACTGCTAAAGCTTACGGAAAGAAAACTGTTTTCACACGTGAGGGCGGATCCATTTCAATTGTTGTGGATTTCATTAAAAACTTAAAAGCTCCGGTTGTGTTGATGGGGTTTGGTCTCGATTCGGACGATATTCATTCTCCTAACGAACATTTCCTTTTGGAAAATTTTGAAAAAGGTTTGTACGCGTCCGCATATTTTCTTGACGAATTTTCGAAAGCTTAAAAGTGAAATCGGATTTTATTAATAATAGAGGATGCTTAGATGAAACTCTATAAAGCATTTATAGCGTTTCTCGTTTTTGGATTATTATTCGTTTCATGTAAGTCCAAAGAAGTTGGCGGCGATGCAGCTACATCTGCCGCAAAAGATGAAAGCGTTCGGGAGTATAAGATTGGTATTCAAAAAGAACAGACTAAAAACAGATTTCCGTGCGACACAATTTCATTAAAGGAGTACATACTTAACAATTATGATCCCGGGACGTATTTGGTCGAGTTCGACAAAACTTACACATACAGTATTCCGAAACCGGCTGTAATCTATTTTAGGGATACTACCGATTACATACTTGCTGTAATCGCAAAATCAAAACCTACTGAACGGCACATAGAAACGAAAAATGTTGTGGGATACGAGTCAAGTTTCATAAACCTTGATAGCACAAAACTTGGCACTGCATTTTTCTGGTTAACTCTTTTTGAATGCAAAGACGGTACGTTCAAGCGCATTTGGGAAGCTGAAGTCCCGATGCACGGCGGATTCAATAGAATGACGATCAAACTATGGAAACCGAAAAATATAAAATATGTTGAGCTGAACTACGAAGACGGAATTATCAGTGGTCACCGTAACTATAACTTTTTCATGATTGACGGTTGGCGTAACCCGCCGCACCTTATGGAAACTTATGAAGGGATAGTTCACAAACGCACGCTCGCAAACTTGAACAATGATAAATTTCCTGATTATTATGAGTACCGTTTTACATCTGGTCAGTACCTTGATTCATTGGCACAAATTAGAATTTTAGATTCAATACCTTTCTACTGGAGTACAAAACGTCAACTTTATATAACCGATAAGAATCCTCGTTGGTTCAGAAAATACTAAAAGCGAGTTGTTAATGTTTCAAGAAGTTTTAAACAAGCATATTATGGATGATCAATTACTAAAACAGTTTCCCGGTATGTTAAAAAGCAATAGTTCGGTTCGCAGATTTACAAACGCAGCCGATGAATTTAACACGCTGCGAAACGGAGTCGGATTAAGAATTGTTTTTGATTCGATGATAATTAAAATGACTGGGAAAGACGTTCTCGATTTCTTGCATCGCATATCTACGAATGCGTTGTTGGATTTACAACCGCAGCAAAAAAGAAATACTCTTTTCCTCAATGATAAAGGAAGGTTTATCGATAGAGCAACACTGCTGGCTTTGGACGGTGAGTACCAACTTATTGGCAGTTCCGACCAAAATAAAAGACTGCTAAGCTGGATCAACAAGTTCATCATCATGGAAGATATAAAGACCGAGGATCTTTCCGATAAGTTTACTCTATTGGAATTGATCGGACCGCAAACGAATTCTTTTTTAACTCTCATGTTAGGTAATGAAGTCGATCTGAACGACGTTACAAAAATTCATACTTTGAGTGTGGACGGATTTCAGTTTCTGTTTTGTCTAAATGTTGAGCCGAATAATGCCAAGGTTTTTAAGATCATCATCGAAAAAGAAAAAGTTTCCAACTTCATAGATTATTTGTTCAGCATCAAAAGTGTTTTTGATTTGACTTTAATCGGTGAAGACGCTTACGATGCGTTTAGAATCCAAAACGGGATCCCCGCTCTACCGCAGGAAATAAACGATTCAGCAAATCCTTATGAAGTCGATTTGATAGGTGAAGTAAATTTCAAGAAGGGCTGTTATATTGGTCAGGAAGTGATTGCCAGATTGGATACTTATGAGAAGATTCAGCGAAAGATGATGCGTGTTTCTCTTTCTGTCAAAATGAACGGCAAAAACGCAGTGATCAATTCTGATGGAATGATCCATGCGGGAATAATTTCCAGCATATCGAATCCTGAACTTTTCAACGAGCAAATCGGTTTAGCTATAGTGAATAAAAAAGCTCTGGAAACGGGAAAACAGTTTCATGTATTATCTGGCGACAAAAAAATTCCCGTTGTGATTTCTTTTCTGGATGACCACAAATGAAAATTTACACAAAGACCGGCGACAAAGGCGAGACGTCTTTGTTCGGCGGCAAAAAAGTTTGGAAGGATGACTTGCGTATCGAGGCTTATGGTTCGATTGATGAACTGAATTCTGTTATCGGTATGGCAATTGCGGAAATTAAAAATGATGAACTCGAAAAAGAATTACGAAAGATTCAGAATGAATTGTTCGTCATTGGCTCGGATTTGGCGACACCTTTAGATTCTGATTCCTCCAAAATTGTTGTTCCGCGTGTTGATGAGAGTTTTACAAAGATGCTGGAAGAGTTAATCGATAAGTTTGATGCAGAATTGCCTCAGTTGAAACAATTTATTTTACCCGGCGGTTTAAAAGGTGCGGCAATTCTTCACAATGCAAGAACTGTATGCCGGCGCGCTGAGAGAAATGTTGTCGCTCTTTCAAAAAAGGAAACTATCGGCACTGAAATTGAAAAATACTTAAACCGTTTGTCCGATCTTCTGTTTGTATTTGCCAGATACGAAAATTTTTCAAACGGTACTAAAGATATATTCTGGCAAAAATAAGTTTGTTCTTTGTTAATCTGAGTGATAATTCCCAGATCAAATTCTTTCATCCGTAATTTTAACGGGGGTGAATTTGGCTTCGACGGGGTTATAAGTTCTATGAACGGCGCACCGTGTTCTCCGTAGACACGTTTCCCGAAAGGGATCCCGCTTCGGCGGGAAAACGACGGTATAAAAATAACTGGCGAATATAATTACGCTTTAGCTGCTTAATAAAATTAGCAGCCGTTCTTCAATTTCCCTCATGCCGGATTTTGAAAGAACGCCGATTAGGTATGATAGCTGATTCGAACTTCCGAATAGATGAGGCGAATTTTTTTCGGAGTAGTTCCGTTAAAATCTGTCTGTTGATGTTAACGGAATGAAATTAAAAAATAGACTATGTGTGTAGAAGTTCATTGAAATGTAGCTTCGGACGCGGGTTCGACTCCCGCCACCTCCACCAGTCTTCGCCCCTGAAGGGGCTCCGCCTGGCAAGTCAATAAATTAGGCGAAGACTGTCCGGCATAGTCACGCAAAGCGGGACGAAGCCGGACTTAGTACTGAAAATGTATTACTATGTTTATATATTGAAAAGCAATAACTACCCTGATCAGAAATATGTTGGGTGCACCGTAAATCTAAAATTACGTTTGCAAAAGCATAATCAAGGAGGTTCGCCCCACACCTCTAAATATAAACCGTGGCAATTTACTACCGCAGTATCATTTACAGATAAACATAAAGCTTACGCATTTGAAAAGTATTTGAAAAGTCATTCGGGTAGAGCTTTCGCTAAAAAACCTTTCTAATGATTTATACAATTTTTTAATTCTTTCTCTGTCTTCATTTTGTATATCTCCTTTGTAGTAAATTTCTGCGAATTCGATTTTATCATCTTTTTCGGAAAATGAATAAGTAATTTTTTTATCGCTTACCTCGGCTCGATGTTTTTTAAAAATTATAATTTGCCACGAATGATTTTTTCCGAAGAGATGCTTGAGAACTAGAAGATTAAAAAAAGAGCTCTCCTTTTTGGAAGAGCTCTTGTAGAGGAATAATTATACTTCCGAGCGCATACTATTTCATCAAAATCATTTTCTTTGATTGGGTAAATTGATCGGCATTAATTCTGTAAATATAGACGCCGCTTGCAAACCTGCTGGCATCAAGTGTTACTTTGTGATTTCCAGCGGGCATTATATTATTTATTAACGAGGCCACTAGTTCACCGGTTATAGAATAAATTTCCAACTTAACATTCGAAGTTTTTGGCAATGAAAAATTAATAGTTGTAGTTGGGTTGAACGGGTTGGGATAGTTTTGTGCTAAAGCATAATTTGTTGGAATATTTTGTATCGGTTCAACATCAGTTATGCCATTGTGAATATTTTTAGCATAAGTTGAAGCCCAAGCTAAGTCTTTATCTGTATGGCATGATAGGCAAGCAAAATCTAATGTTGCAGCTGCTAAGCCATTAGCATCAAGAAGCAATGCTTTTCCATCTGCAGTAAACATTCCGGCAGTTTTATTAATATTATTTGTATTAATTGCCATTACGTGCGATCTTATATCACCCTTCCATCCGTTCCCGGTTTGAACCCCTATAGCGCTTTTTCCGGTATAGGACATATGACAGTCAATACAATCTGCTGATTTTGTTATTGTATTATTTATCTTGATAGTTTTGTCTCCATGACAATCCTGGCATTTTATTTTTATAGCTTTAAAACCTGTGCCTGCCACATTTTTATAATGTAGTGCAATGTGAGTGTCATGGCAAGAAATACAAGTTAGATCAGTACCTTTACCATCACCATGTTTAGAAGCACGAAATTCATTTAGTTGCTCATGGTGTTCAACAAAACCGCTGCTGGCAGGAACAACATTAGTAATTCCCCCTCTCTGATGGCAATCACCACAGCGAGTAACTTTTAGATTGTCCCCCGTTCTGAAGGGTTTATATGATGGATCCGTTGTGTGATCGCCGGTTGCATCACTCGCTGGTCCATGACATCCTTCACATCTAATGCCCGGTTGTGCAAATGTTCCGAAGCCGGTTGTTCCTGCAGGCCAAGAACCATCTGTAGAAGGTCCGGTTGTATGACATTTGAAGCAGTTATAGTCATATTTTGTTGGCTTTCCATCATTATAAGCCACCCATTGTTTTGTTACTAAATTATATTGAACCCCCTGCCCAACATACACCATACCGTCAGGTTGAACGAATCTCGCTTTCCAACCATAACCGCCTATTACGTAAGAAAAATCTGAGAATTTCTTACCAGCAGGCGCTGGATATCCCGGTGATGTATTAGCGGGGTAGGTAGGTTGTGCATCACCAGTTATTTTATTTAATTTATAAAGATGACCAGTTTTTGTATACTCCTCATAAATATTATATCCCAATTTGGCATTTGCAGAGTTATGACAAAGCATGCACTTATCGTCTCCCTTATATCCAGATGCTTGTCCAAATGCCATGGTTCCCAGTAGTATGATTAATGTTACTATTGAAAATAAAGTTTGAAAAAATGATTTCATGAATCCTCCTATTATTTAAAAAATAAAACGAACAAGCTTTCATTCCAAAATAGACATTGATATATTTTTTATACAGAAATAAATGATGAAAAATTTTTCATATTTTTATGTGAGTTGATATTCGTTTAACATAGTTAGATGATTATGAAAATCCTTATAGCAGAAGATGAGAAATCTATAGCCTCCTCATTAGAAAAACGGCTGACTAATGAAGGATTTGAGCCATCTGTAGTTTATGATGGTGAATCTGCATTAAAGATGATTAACAAAAGTAGTTTTGATGTCATCCTTTTGGATTGGAAAATGCCAAAGATTACAGGTTTTGATGTTTGCAAAAAAATTAGAGAGATTAAAATTACAACTCCGATAATTTTTCTAACTGTTCTGGGTGATATATCAAATAAGGTTGAAGCGCTTAAAGCTGGTGCCGACGATTACATCACAAAACCTTTTGCTATAGAAGAACTTTTAGCTAGAATTCAATCTGTTTTGCGAAGAATGAGTTTATCAGAAAAAAAAATGCACTGCGGAAGTTTTACCCTAGATTTAGTTACACATTATATTGAAAATAAAAACTACTCTTTGAAATTGTCAGATAAAGAATTTGAGTTGCTTCATTATCTTATAATTAATAAAGGCATGATAATAAACAAGTATACACTTTTTGAAAATGTTTGGGGCTTGAATTTTTCTCCGGAAACTAATTTTGTTGAAGTTACTATCAAAAATTTGAGGAAAAAAATGGAAGAATTGACATCAAAAAAATATATAAAAACTGTTTACGGGGAAGGCTATGTTTTTGTTGGAGAATAATTAATGAGATTCAGACTTTCTAAAACCATTTTAAGAAATTCAATAATTATTTCTTCTGTGTTTATTGCTTTTTTGCTTGTCTTCGATTTTCTTCTCTATTATCTAATTACTTTTCAGCTAACATCGGTTTTAGATTCTAAAATTAGTCATGAAATAGAACATATTTTGCCGTCATTTAAGGTTGTTGATAGTTCAATAGTTATAATTCGTCCCAGCGAATTTGATGAAAAAGATTTGGTGGATTTATATGACAATTCGTTTTTTTTGCAGATATATAAAAACGATGGGTCCATATTATTGCATAGTAAGAACATTCCTCAATTCGGTAAAATTGATGTCAATTTCCCAAGTTTTGCTGCCGGTAAATATTATACAGATACACAAACAAAAAAAGAATTATTAAGAAGCGGATATAAAAAACTGTTCAACGAAAAAGGTGAGCAGATTGGATTACTTCAACTTTCAGCTAGAAAGCTGCTATTGGAAGCTGCCTTACAAAAAATTCTTTATTATAATCTTCTTATACTTCCTTTTATTCTGGTCTTAGTAATTCTAATTAGCATTTTTATTTCAAAAAAATTAGTTGAGCCGATTAATTCAATAATAAACACAGCCGGCCGAATTACGGCGTTGAATTTAAGTCAGCGTTTGGACATTGATTCTGATCCACATGACGAAATTAATAGATTGAAATTTACACTTAATGATTTATTTGAAAGATTAGAAAACCAAGTTAGAGAAATCTCCTCTTTTGCCGATAATGCTTCTCATCAATTAATGACGCCGTTGACAACTATTATTTCCGAGTTGGATTATGCTCTTCAGAAGAATAATCAAGATGTAGATTTGAAAAGCTCTTTAGTTGTTGCGAAAGAGCAATCGGAAAAGATCTTAAAGATCATCAAATCATTACTAATAATGGCTCGAATCGGAAATAACTATTCGCACAGTAATTTCGTTTTTTCGTTGGAAACAATTGTGAAAAATTCTATTAAAGTTCTTTATAAAGAAAATAACATTGAATATAAAGTTGATGATGAAATCTACTTAAGAGGAAACTCAGAATATTTTTCAATGGTTTTGCATAATATTTTGGATAATGCTATTAAATATTCAGGGCGAAGCTCGCCAATTGTTTTTTTAGCATCCAAATTTGAAGATAAAGTTAAAATTATTGTTAAGGATGAAGGAATTGGCATCCCAGATAAAGAGAAGACAAAAATATTTGAAAGGTTTTACCGCGGAGAAAACGCAGAAAAGATAGGAATCAAAGGAACCGGATTAGGAATAAGTTTGGCTTCTGCCATTATCCGTTCAATGAAAGGTGAAATTAAAATAGAAGATAACAAACCTAAAGGTACACAAGTAATTATTAGCCTTCCGTTAGTATAAGCATGATGATTTATTGAGGCTATTTTTGTTGTTTCACATAAAAATCATGCCAGTCGTTTAATTTTATTGATTTACCGACTTTATTGCCTTAAATTTGAATACGTTATGATGCGCCTTCTTTTCACAAAACTTAGCGGAGCCGGGAACGATTTTATTCTTTTTGATAAGAAAATTAACCCGGAATTAGAGCTAAATTCTCCACTTATCGCTAAGATTTGCAACAGAAGAACCGGTATCGGCGCAGACGGCGTACTTGTTATTTCAAATGATGATAGAACAACGTTCGGGATGCATTATTTCAATGCTGACGGCACTTCCGGTAGCCTTTGTGCCAACGGTGCCAGATGCGCGTTGAAATATGCCATGGAAAGCGGTTTAATCGGAATGCAAGCGGTTTCTTTTACAGCGAATAACATTCTTTATTCCGGTCAGGTTCTAGATGATAAACAAGTTAAATTTTATCTTAATGAACCGATAGGGCTGAAAACCAATTTCAAGATTAAAGTTGCTAAACAGTTGATTACTGCTTCATTTCTGGATACCGGTTCGCCGCATGTGGTGATAAAGATTTCCGATGTATTGAAAGATCCGACCCGTCCCGATACTTTTTACTCGGATTTGAATCAGTTTCCTGTTTATGAAATTGGAAAAGAAATTCGGTACTCTAAAAATTTTGCACCAGAAGGAACAAACGTAAACTTCATTAGTCAAGCTGAAGGTGCAATAAGAATTAGAAGCTACGAGCGCGGTGTTGAAGACGAAACATTATCGTGCGGGACAGGTACCGTTGCAGCTGCCGTGATAAGTTATTTTAATGAACGTATTGAGCCGCCGATTAAGTTTATTGCTAAAAGCGGTGATGTTCTAGTTGTCGATTTCAAAATTAGTAATAATAAAGTGCATGATCTGTCTCTGACCGGTCCTGCAGAAATTATTTTCAAAGGTGAATTATTAATCTAACGAGGACATAAATGAGTAAAGTCATCTTTTCTATTCGCTATAATATTATTCCAGAAAGAAGAGCGGAATATTTAGACGTTGTTAGAGAATTGAAAAACATTGTTAAAGCGGAAGGTTTAGAGAGCTATTCTGTTTATGAACAGAAAAACAAAGCCAACAATTTTGAAGAGATTTATATTTTCAAAAACAAAGAATCGTATGAAAATTTTGAAGACAGTACTGATGAGCGTATAGATATTTTGATGACGAAACTTTCGGACATGATTAAAGAGCAAACAACTCAATACACAACTTTATTTGAAGTTAATAACGCATAAGCAGATAACAATAGACTTAAATTCATTTCGGTTTCCTCCCAATCGATTCGGGACGTGATATGTTTGAGTATGTTGGGGCAATACATATTCACTCGGTTTATTCAGATGGTTCAGGCGAAGTTAAAGATATAGCCAACTTAGCCTCCGAATCGGATCTGGACTTCATTATTCTTACCGATCACAATACTTTGCGCGCACTTCATGAAGGTTACGAAGGCTGGTACGGCAAAACATTGCTGTTGGTCGGGTGTGAAATAAACGACAAAGAAAACAAAAATCATTATCTCGCTTTCAGTGTAA
>JAKAEE010000078.1 GCA_021820065.1 Bacteroidota bacterium
TCTTTTCGTTTCCGGTGATATCAACCTTGCCAACTTTGAAACGGTTTCCTTCGGTTACCTTGATCATGATGTCCATCGAATCCGGTTCAACTTTTTGTTCCTTTGCATCAAGCTGAAATGCTAGGTAACCGTTATCCTGGTATAACGATGAAACGTCGGATTGCTTTTCATTGTAATGCAAATTCTGATTAAACTTTTCGTAATCGTAAACATCGCCTTTTTTGAAATCGAGCCGCTGATTCAACACCTCTGACGGATAAACAGTGTTGCCTTCCCAAACAATATTTCTCAATTTATATTGATTGCCTTCGTAAACATTCACAACAACATCAACATGTTTCTTATCTGGTGTGAAAACGAGACTGTCGCTGAGAATTCCGAAATCTCTATAACCGTTTTTTCTATAGAACTTTGTTAAAAGCTCTTTATCTTTTTCGAACTTATCACGTTTGAATTTCGGAGACGACCAGAACTTCCACCATTTAGATTCCTTGGTGTCGTCAAACTCGCCTTTGAGTTTATCGTCATCAAAAGCTTTGTTGCCGTGAAAAATAATATTTCTGATCGTTACTTCTTCACCCTCGGTGATATCGAAGATAACAAGCGTTCTTTCTTTTAGTCTTGGAATTGAATTGATGGATACAGATTGATCCAGCTCGTATGTAGTTGTGTATTCTTTGGACAAATCTTTTTCGTTGCGCCAGATTACTTTTATTTCGTTCTTGTTCGTATCTGCTTGAAAGAAATTATAGTAACCGTAATTTATCTCGGCGTTAAGGTAACCCTCGTCGTTGTATTGAGATTTGATTTTATCAGCGATGTGCACAAGGTCTTGCGGTTTCAAAGTTTGACCGCGGACGATGTTTACCTTTTTCATCAAGTCGTCTTCTTTGATCTCACTGTTCCCGCGGAAGATAATTTTTTCCAAGCGGGGATATTCAGTCACTTTGATTTGAAGAAAAATTCCGTCCTGAATTTTCTTATCGATGATCAATTCGATGTCTTGGAAAATTCCGAGGTTCCAAAGATGTTTTATTGCAGTATTGGTCTGATCGCCGGGTATGGAAACTTCATCGCCCACTTTCAATCCCGAGTTTGCAATGATAGTCGATGCATCGGCAGTTTTATTTCCTACGACTGATAAACCTAAAATCTTGTAGTTCACCTTCTGAGCTTGCGCAAGAACACCGGTGAATGAAATAAAAAATATGATGAGACTAAACTTTAGCCAATTTCTTAGAGTGTGTTTTAGCATTCCGAGTATTTTTGTAGTTGCTGGATAATTGTTCACTAACTTGTCCGAATCTTCTTTCTCTTTTCTGGTAGTCTTCAATAGCTTCCAATAAATTTTTACATTTGAAATCAGGCCACAAAACATCTGAAACAAAAATTTCCGAATAGGCGATTTGCCATAATAAAAAGTTACTTACTCTGAACTCACCGCTGCTTCTTATCAGTAAATCCGGATCGGGCATAGTTGCAGTGGTTAAATTTTTGGAGATTACTTCTTCACAGATCTCGTCCGGATTCAATTTGCCCGTGATAACTTGTTTTGTTATATCTTTAACTGCTTCAACAAGTTCCCATCTTCCGCTGTAACTTAAAGCAAGATTCAGTGTCATCTTATCATTGTGCGCGGTCTTCTTTAACGCCGCGTACAATTCATCCTGCACAATATTTGGAAGTGAACCCGTGTCGCCGATGGTTGTTAATCTAACATTATTCGAATTCAGTTCGTCGGTTTCGTTCTGCAAACTCTTCACTATCAGCCGCATCAATGTAGAGACTTCATCTTGCGGACGCTTCCAATTCTCGGTAGAAAAAGTGTAGAGAGTTAAAATTTTTACACCAAGATTAACGCAAACTTCAACGATTTCACGAACCGTTTCCACGCCCTTGCGGTGGCCTGCTACTCTGGGCAGACTGCGTTTCTTTGCCCATCTCCCGTTGCCATCCATAATTATTGCGATGTGGTGAGGAATGTTTCCTTTGGCTTTGACTTCTTCAATTCGTTTTTTGTCAGCCGTGCTAATCTTATGTGCCAATCTTGTTTTCCACCCTCAAAAATGAGCTCGAAAAAATAGTTTTCAAGTGGTTAAATGTCAAGGTAAACAAATGTACGGATAATATCTGGAATTATTATCTCGAATCGGATTCCGGCAAGGTTACTATCTTGATATGATTTTGGATTTCTTCCGGCAAAGAAGAAATGAGAAGGGAGGCTTTAACTACTGCATTATAGGGCACACCTAGAAAAAGTGTGAAGCGGTTCTTCGGAAATTTAGAGTTGTAGTGAACAAGAAAATCGAGCTTCGATAAAAAATTCGGGTCGTTCAATTCGTCTTCCGAAACGGTTAAACCGATAGCAATTTTCTTTTTGTATTTTGCTACAGCGTCAATTTCGTACACTCCCATCGGCGGCGGACTTGGTAAAAACTTGCCGTACTTGCGGCTTAATGTTAGGTAGCCGTGCTGCCACAAATGGTCGATCAGAAGATCAACTTTTTCCCGTTTGGATTTCAGAGCCATTTTCTTTCCTAATTAAATCTGGGAATTATCGGTATCATCGGAGAAAACCTTTCCTTCGGTAATACTCTTATGTTGCACATTTTTTCAAACTCATACATTTTAATTTCGCTTGAGCCGATAATTCTGCCGAACAAAACTTTCTTACCCTTTTTATTTCTGTTCATATGGTAAGGTTCCAAAACTATCTCACTAAAACCATACAAAAATTTTACTCTGTTTCTATTTATGATTGCCGATGTGAATAATATCGATTTCACTTTTTCTCCTTTAATTGTAAGTTCTAAATACACCGACGACTTTTCCAACGATTGAAAATTCTTCCAAGTTTTCAACTTCAATCGGAGAATATTTTTCGTTTTCGGGAACAAGCATCACTTTGTTTTCTTTTCTGAAGAAACGTTTCATCGTTGCTTCGTCTCTCAAAAGGGCAACAACAATATCGCCGTTGGAAACATCCTGCTGCGGCGAAATGATCACAAGATCGTCATCGAAAATCCCGGCATTAATCATGCTGTCGCCGCGTACCTTCAATCCAAAACAGCCGTTCTTGTTGTGAAGCATATTCGAATCAACCATATAGTTGCCTTCAATATTTTCTTCCGCTAAAACCGGCTGACCGGCAGCTACTCTACCTACAATCGGCAGTTCAATTAGATTATCGAAGAGAGGTTTCGATTTGTTGACTGCCTCACCTAAGACCGCAAGTGTTCTGCTGGTTTTGCTTTCGTTGGAAAGGTATCCTTTCTTAACGAGCGCGTCGATATGGCGCTTCACTCCAAATGTGCTGGCAATACCGAATTGTTTTCCGATCTCACGGAAGGAAGGGGGGAATCCTTTTGCAGCTATAAACTGCTGGATGAAATCCAGAATTTCTTGCTGACGTTCGGTTAATTCGTTTTTCATTATAGTGTCCCTTTGTTCACCTAAAAATTAGTGAACAGAAGAACACTTGTCAAGGAAAATTTTGAGGAAATAAAACTTTTTTTTGGAAGCAAACAAAAACGGTCGCTGGTGAGCGACCGTTTCTTGTTAACTATATATAGTGGAGACTAATCCAGGTACGTCATCCAATTGTGTTTATCTTCTTTCCGTCCGTACTGGATGGCTGTTAATTCTTCGTAAAGCGCCAACGCAAGTTCGCCGGGTTTATTCTCATCGAATGCAACCGTGGTACTATTGTATTTCAGTTTACTGACGGATGCAATTACTGCCGCTGTTCCGCTGCCGAACATTTCAACAAGTTTGCCGGATTTGTGCGCAGCCATAACTTCATAAATATCGATCATTCTTTCCTGAATGTTGTAGCCCCAATCTTTTAGTATTTGAATTACGGACATTCTGGTTATGCCGGGTAGAATTGAACCGGTGAGCATCGGCGTTGCAACTTCCTTTTTGAACCGGATGAAAATGTTCATCGCCCCGACTTCTTCGATGTATTTCTGTTCAATTCCATCAAGCCAAAGGACTTGCGAGAAACCTTCTTTCTTAGCTTCTGCCTGAGCCATTAAACTTGCGGCGTAGTTTCCGGCTGTCTTAGCTTCGCCGATTCCTTTTCTAACGGCACGCACATACTTATCGGTACACAATATCGGCACCGGTTTAAATCCTTCAGGATAGTATGGACCAACCGGACTTAGCATCACGATCAATTTAAAATATTCTGATGACCGGACGCCGAGTAAAGGTTCGGTTGCAAATACAACGGGACGAATGTAAAGTGAGTGCCCGGGCTTCGTTGGAATCCAGTCTTGATCAATTCTGACCAATTCAATAATCGCTTTCAGTAAAAGCTCATGATCAATTTCGGGGATGCACATTCTTTTTGCGGAGCGGTTCAATCTCTCAACATTTTTTTCCGGTCTGAATAATGCGACTTTTCCTGAATCTTGTTTGTAAGCTTTTAGTCCTTCAAAAATTGCCTGACCGTAATGAAAGACCATCGCGGCGGGACTAAGTTGTAAATCTTCCAACCTTTTGATCGTCGGATTATACCATCCGCCTTGACTTGCATCGTAATCAACTTCAAACATGTGATCGGTATAGACTTTACCAAATACCAGGTTCTCAGGTATTTTAACTTTTGTTTCGGTCTCAAGTATTTCGATGTTCATTTTTACACCATGCGTTCGTTTTAGACTGATCAATAATTAAATAACGATATGCAATAAATCTAAGTTCAAAGCCTGCCTGCTCGTCTCGCTTTCGCGAGAGCGAAGCGGACCGGTAGGCAAGTGCAGTTGAGAAAAGTTTTTCTCGAAAAATGTTTTTCGTAGAACAGCAACAACTACAATTAAATATATTAAAAATGAGAGGGAATTGCCAATTGAGGAATGCGCTTGCCGGTCAAAAGAAATTTGAATATTAGCCGCGTTGTTTGGAAGAAATAATTTCATAATTGAAACAAGTTTCTTAGTTTTGATTCAGACTATTATACGCGGAAAGTGATTAGCAGAATTTTACAATTGATCGGCAGAAAAACTCTTAACTTCTTTGAAGAGTTCGGACAGGTTGTTCGGCTGTTCGTAGAAATTATGAGATCCACGCCAAAAATATTTAAGAATCCAAGAAACACGCTCTACCAGATGGAACACATAGGGGTTAATTCCATTCCGTTGGTATTCATCATTGCAACATTCACCGGCGCAGTAGCGTCGTGGCAGGCGGCATATCAACTGAAAGGAATTGCGCCGCTTTCATTTCTTGGCGCAACAACAAGCAGAGCGATTATAACAGAACTCGGTCCGGTGCTGACTGCAATTGTTATAGCCGGAAGAGTCGGCGCTTCTATCGCGGCAGAGTTGGGTTCTATGAAAGTAACCGAACAAATTGATGCGCTTGAGTCGATGGGAATTAGTCCGGTTTCTTTTCTTGCCACGCCGCGTTTTTTTGCATCTATTATAATGATGCCGATTCTGGTTGTAATTGCAAATTCAATTGCAATCATGGGCGCATATTTCATCTCAAATTTTTTCCTCGATGTATCGTTCAATGTTTTTTTTGAATCCGCACGCCGATACTTTTTAATCAGCGATTTTGTTTTTGGTTTGATCAAAGGAATGATCTTCGGCGGCGTTACGGCATTGTTGGGCTGTCATATCGGTTTTAGAACTGAAGGCGGCGCTGAAGGTGTCGGCGCATCAACAATCAGATCATTCGTAATCAGTTCCGCGCTTATCCTTATCATGGATTACTTCCTGTGGACATTGATTTTTTAGTTGATGCAGCTTTTTAAGGAGAGTTTAACCTAACCGGGGAACCAGAAATGTATATAGTATGCAAAAAACACTGTTATTCTTTTTGACGATGCGTGAAAGTAAATGTGTATTATTATTTGTAGTTTAAACACAAAAGAAAGAAGTTTTGGTGAAACCAATTCGAATATATGTAGATACATCCATCATCGGTGGTAAATTTGATTCTGAGTTTAAAAAAGCAAGCGAGAGTTTCTTTGAGCAAGTTCAAGAGAACAAGTTTCACCTTGTTATTTCTTCCTTAGTTCAAGAAGAAATTGTAGCGGCTCCAGAACATGTCAAAAAATTTTTAGACGAATTAAAGCCTAATGCTACAATAGTCGAAGTATCTGAAGAAGCAATAAAACTTAGGGAAGCATATATCAAAGCGAATATATTATCAAAAAAAAGTTCAAATGATGCTCTACACGTCGCATTGGCAACGGTAAATAATTGTCCTATTATAGTCAGTTGGAATTTTAAACATATAGTTCATTATGAGAAGATAGCACTTTATAACACAGTTAATATATTAGAAGGATATCAACAAATAGCGATATACTCTCCATTGGAGGTGATAAAATATGAATAAAGAATTTGATTGTGTAGAAATGAAAAGAAAAGGGGCAAGAATACTTCAAAAGAAATTAGCCGGGCTCAGTCTTGAAGAAGAGTTACGATTTTGGCAAGAGCGCAACAAAGCGTTAAAAGAAGAACAGAAAAGATTAAGACGAAGAAAGAAAAGAATGGCAAAAGTATAACCGCTTTTTGTGTTGCATAAATCTTTCAATGCTGTTAATTTAATCGCACTCAAAGGAAGTAAGTTGTCTTTTAATGATGCCAAGAACCAACTATTCCGATAGCAGCAAATCATATCCTGTTTCGCCGCATTCAGGCCCCCATCACGTAAACCTGATCTCAACTATTATAGATAGATTCAAATCAGCTATTAGCAAAAAGTTTTCCGGAATATTCAGACTACTACCAAATCAATTAATCACAAACCATCAGTGGAGCTGTTATGTCAGATTTTGTTAAAGATCTTATGGCTCAGGTAAAGGCTAAAAACCCTAGTGAACCAGAATTCCATCAAGCGGTGTTCGAAGTTGTATCATCATTAGTTTTAGTTCTTGAAAGACATCCGGAGTATCGCAAAGAAAAAATTCTTGAAAGAATTATTGAACCTGAACGCGTTCTAATGTTTAGAGTGCCGTGGGTTGATGATCAAGGTGAAGTTCAGATCAACAGAGGTTTCAGAATTGAAATGAACAGTGCAATCGGACCGTATAAAGGCGGATTACGATTTCACCCATCGGTTAATCTTGGCATTTTGAAATTCTTGGCATTTGAACAAGTGTTCAAAAACAGTTTAACTACACTTCCAATGGGCGGCGGAAAAGGCGGATCGGATTTCGACCCGAAAGGAAAGAGCGACGGCGAAGTTATGAGATTCTGCCAAAGTTTTATGAATGAGTTGTTCCGTCACATCGGTTCGAACACAGACGTACCGGCAGGAGATATCGGTGTCGGCGGTCGTGAAATCGGATTTCTATTCGGTCAATACAAAAAATTACGAAATGAATTTACCGGCGTACTAACCGGCAAAGGATTGAATTGGGGCGGTTCACTAATTCGTCCGGAAGCAACCGGTTACGGCGCAGTTTATTTTGCTGCCGAAATGTTAGGCACGCGCAAACAAACTTTAGAAGGCAAAAAATGTTTAGTATCCGGGAGCGGAAATGTTGCTCAATACACAGTTGAGAAAATTTTGCAGCTTGGTGGAAAAGTTTTAACTCTGTCGGATTCAAACGGTTACATTTATGATGAAGCCGGAATTGATGCCGAGAAACTGAAATTTGTTATGGATCTTAAAAATGTTCGCCGCGGCAGAATTAAAGATTACGCGGACAAATTTAAGAGCGCGGTTTACAAACAAATCGATCCGAGTGCAGATCATAACCCGTTATGGGATCATAAAGCCGATTGCGCATTCCCTTCTGCAACGCAGAATGAAGTTAACGGAAAAGATGCTGCTAACTTGTTGAAGAACGGCGTTTATGTTGTAAGTGAAGGTGCGAACATGCCGTCGTCAATTGAAGCGATCAATCAATTTATTGATGCCAAGATTTTGTACGGACCTGGAAAAGCTGCAAACGCTGGCGGTGTAGCAACATCCGGTTTGGAAATGGCGCAGAACAGCATGCGTTATTCATGGACGCGTGAAGAAGTTGATAACCGGCTTCACCTGATCATGAAGAGTATACACAAAACATGTGTGGATACTGCCGAAAAATACGGCACACCGGGTAACTATGTTAACGGTGCAAACATCGGCGGATTCGTAAAAGTAGCAGACGCAATGCTAGATCAGGGAATTGTTTAATACTAATTCATTTAAACGGGGCGAGTGATCGCCCCATTTTTTTGTAGCGAAAAATTTTTTGATTGATTACTTTCGCCCAACCGAAATAGAGCTGCTATATGTCCTCGCAAGTCATCAAGTTCGATAAAGAGCAGTTTAAGCAAAGCCGCTACTTGAAATTTCAGAACTTCCATAACCTAATGCGTTTCCGCATCCGGGATATTCTTCTCGTTTCCAGTTTGTACGATTCATACATTTTTGAAGAGGACGAACGTCTTTACGAACTCATTCGACAAGAATACCAAGGATTAAATCTCAGTCACTCACCAGAACTCGTTCAAGTATCAAATGGCGAAGAAGCAATTCGGCTTGCAAGAGAGGAACGCAGATTCGATCTAATTATCACAACTCTTCACATTGAAGATATGAACGCAATCACGTTCGCGAAGAAAGTAAAAGAAAGCGGTCTGGATATTCCGGTTGTTCTTTTGAGTTACGACAACCGCGAAATGACGGATCTTATTTCAACGAAAGACATTTCAATTTTTGATAAGGTTTTCATCTGGCAAGGGGACTACAGGATTGTTCTTGGAATTATCAAATCAATCGAAGACATACGCAACGTTGAAAACGACACGAAAAGTGTCGGCGTTCAATCGATAATTCTGATTGAAGACAACATCAGATTTTACTCTTCGTACTTACCAATAATTTACACCGAAGTGTTGATACAATCGCAAAGTTTAATTTCGGAAGGAATAAATCTTTCTCACAAATTTTTGCGGATGCGAGCGCGCCCAAAAATTCTTCTTTGTTCCAGTTACGAAGAAGCTTGGAGTTATTTCGAGAAATATGAAGAATATGTGCTCGGTATAATTTCAGATATCGACTTTATGCGAAGCGGCAAACCGGATCCCGATGCGGGAATCGCTTTTGCTCAAAAGGTGAAAGAGCGTCAGCCGGATATACCAATTTTATTGCAGTCAACCAATCGTGGTAATGAGAATATTGCCGCTGCCATCGGCACGTCATTCCTTGTGAAAGACTCTCCCACACTTTTGGAAGACCTCAAAGAGTTTATGCTTCATAATTTTGGTTTCGGTGATTTCGTTTTTCGAACAGACAACGGTGACGAAGTTGGACGAGCAAGAAACTTAACCGAACTGGAAGAGCAGCTTGCTGTAGTTCCCGACGAAAGTATTATGTACCACGCATCACGAAATCATTTCTCAAATTGGCTTAAAGCGAGAACCGAATTTTGGTTGGCTCATCAGTTGCGCCCGAAGAAAGTTAGCGACTTTCCATCTGTGGCGGCACTAAGAAAACTGTTGATCGATTCGCTCCGCGAATTCCGTAAATCGCGGCAGATTGGAGTGATTTCCGATTTCAACAAAAACACCTTTGATGTCACCACAACATTTGCGCGAATCGGCGGAGGATCACTTGGCGGCAAAGCGCGCGGTCTCGGCTTTGTAAACAGTTTGCTCAGCAATTTTGAAATTCGTAACAAGTTTGAAGGTGTAAAGATATTTGTGCCGCCTGCGGTTGTTTTGGGGACGGATATTTTCGATCAGTTCCTCAGCGATAATAATCTTCGGGAGTTTGCGCTCACGTGCGAAGATGATGAGGACCTCAAAAACAAATTCTTCGATGCAAAGAAATTCTCGCAGTATGCCGTAGAAAGTTTGCGCGCGTTTCTGGAGTTGGTAAAAGAACCGCTTGCCGTGCGTTCTTCAAGTCTGCTTGAAGACTCGCAAGGTCAGCCGTTTGCCGGCGTTTACGATACATTTATGCTTCCGAACAATCATCCTAATCTTGAAATTAGGTTGAGGCAACTTCTTCACGCTGTTAAAAGAATTTTCGTTTCAGTCTTCTTTCAGAAATCGAAAGACTACATGAAGGTAACTACTTACCGTCTCGAAGAAGAAAAGATGGCGGTAATTATTCAGAAAATGGTTGGCGCGGAACACAATGGAAAATATTATCCAGATTTTTCCGGTATCGCTAAGTCGTACAATTTTTATCCTACGCTGCCGCTTAAATCAACAGACGGTACCGCCGCGGTTGCGCCGGGACTTGGAAAAGCAATTGTGGAAGGCGGTTTAACTTTTCGTTTTTGTCCGAAGTATCCCTTACAGCAGCTTAATGCCGGCGGCTTAAAAGATTTGTTGAAATACACACCGAAAGATTTTTTTGCGTTGGATTTGTACGAAGAGTACTCGGATAAAAATATTGATGAGGAACGCCTCACAAAAAAATATCCGTTAACTGAAGCGGAAAAAGACGGAACGCTCGATGCAGTTGGTTCCACTTATGATAACGATAATCTTACAATCTACGACGGCGTACGAAGAGCGGGACCAAAAGTTTTTACTCTCGCGCCGATATTAAAATATAAAGTATTTCCGCTGCCGGAAATTTTAGATTTGCTTCTTGAACTTGGTACGTGGGGAACCGGCTCGCCGATCGAAATTGAATTTGCTGTTAACCTCACTGTCCCGCCGAGGCAGCCGAAAGAATTTGCGCTGTTACAAATTCGTCCGCTTGTTATTAGCGGTGAAATAGAAGAGTTGGAACTTGACAACTATGATGTCGGAAGATTGCTTTGTAAAAGCAATCAAGTTCTTGGTCACGGGGCAATTGACGATGTGAAAGATATTATTTACGTCGATCCGGAAAAGTTCGACCGAAAATTTACAAGGGAGGTTGCACGCGAGATTTCTCAGTTCAATTCAAAAATGATAAACAGCCAAACACCTTATTTATTGGTTGGAGTAGGCAGATGGGGCACGCTCGATCCGTGGCTCGGAATTCCGGTAACATGGGAACAGATCAACGGCGCAAAGGCAATCATAGAATCCAACTTTACAGATTTCAATGTCTCGCCCTCACAGGGATCGCATTTTTTTCAGAATCTTACCTCGTTTAAGGTCGGATACTTTACAATAGATAATTTTACCAAGCAAGGATTCATAGATTGGGATTGGCTGCGAAAACAAAAAATTTGTGAAAAGAAAGATTTCACCAATCATGTTTGTTTGAAAAATCCAATCTCGATAAAAATAAATGGACGCGGCAACAAAGGAGTGATTGTTAAACCATAAAAAGTGTTTCAAATTTGAATACAAATTTGTAGATTTAATTGTAAATAAAAGAGGTTTATAAAATGGCATCAGCGACTGTTCGAATTGATGCAAAAACACATAAGCTTTTGCATGAAATAAAAAAAATATCCGGCGAGCCCATGCAAACAATTTTATCAAAAGCTCTTGAACACTATAAAAAGGTTGAATTCTGGGATGAAGTCAATTCGGCTTATGAAAATCTGAAAACGGATAAGAAATCATGGCGAGAAGAGCTTGATGAGCGGAAGTTGTGGGCTAAAACTTTGAAAGACGGGCAATAAGAAATCAAAATGAACACTGCCAATCGCGGTGAAATATGGATGATTAACCTAAATCATGCAAAGGGAAGAGAGCAATCGGGCATAAGACCGGCTTTGATTATTTCCGACGATTTCTTTAACAACAGCGCAGCAGAATTGGTTATTGTTTTACCAATCACTTCGAAGAAAAAAGGAATACCGCTGCATGTTCAGCTGTCAAGCAAAGAGACCGGATTAAAAGTTGAAAGCTTTGTAAAGTGTGAAGATGTACGATCAATTTCGAAAGA
>JAKAEE010000017.1 GCA_021820065.1 Bacteroidota bacterium
TCTGTTTCATCGCCAGCAATATTTCTTTCGATTTCAGAGTTAATGTTCATGACAGAGATAAACTTATCAAAGCGTTTTGTTAATAATATTTTTGGTTCATATTCAATTTTATCTCCACCATAGCTTAACTCGAAATAAAGTGCGGGATCAACAAAATATTCGCTTGGATTCGTTAAACGATACCTAAATTCAAGAGATGTTGTTGAAAGACTAAATGGTTTTGATGGAACATTGTTGTCGGAAGATTTGACTTCATTAAAATTCAAATACATTGAGGCTGTAAATCGGTCGGTAACACCATATTCAAATTCCATTCTTGGCTGCCAACGCGAATAAGAACCAATCCCTTTGCCAATTCGTCCTGTCTGCCAAAGTTCAAACTCCATTGCATTTGCAGGAAGCGTATATGATGTATATGATCTTCCAAAATATTTTGTATCTGCCACTACTTGGCTCTTTAATAAAAATGAGATTAATAAAATAACAGTAGCTAGTTTTACCGATTTGATGTTGCTGTTTTTGTCCATTTTTTGCTCCTTTTGGGGGGTTAATTATTATCTGGACTAAATCTAAATAAGAATTCATAAAAGAGCAAGTCTATCCGATTAATTACAGTAATTTTTTTAACATTTCGAAGAGTATCTAAACACAACTTGATTAATGTAGCTGCTTTTGTTTCTTTTGTAACCCTTGAAAAACATAAAGCGACTGATGAAAAAAATCTTTTTTGTGTGTTTGATTACTGCTGCCGTGAGCTTAACGGGTTGTTCAACTAATTCTTCTCTCGACCGTATTGTAAATCTCAGCGTTGCAAAAAATGCCGTTCAAAATTACTACGAGTCCGGCAAGTATGACCGAGAGTGCGCAAAAATAATTGATGAGGCGATAGATCATATTAATAAAATTAAGATCGGTCCAAGGTCGGTTGTTGTGTTCGATATTGACGAGACTGCGCTTTCAAACTATCAATACACAAAATCCATCGGGTTCGGATATATTCCAAAACTTTGGGACGAATGGATGCACGAAGGACGCGCGCCGGCAATAAAGGAAACAAAACGATTTTATGATTACCTCATTTCCAAAAACATTCATGTTATATTTTTAACCGGACGCGATGAAAGTGTTAGAGAAGCAACGCGGAAAAATTTGATTGAACAAGGTTACGCAAAGTTTGATACATTAATCATGTGTTCGAAGAGTGAACTTCAGCTGCCATCCGCTCAATTTAAAACGGCTAAACGCAATGAACTTGCGGCGAAAGGTTATAATATAATTGCCTGCATCGGCGATCAACCCGGAGATTTGGTGGGCGGCAACACCGGATATAAAATTAAATTGCCTGATTATCTTTACCTTTTAGATTAGCAATCGTCATTTGAAAAAAGAGATTTGTGTTTGTGTTAGATAAATTTTTCTTTTTCAATATCATTCCGAAAGGTTGTCTATGAAAAAATATATAACTCTCGTTTTGATGATTGCCTCCGCTATAGTATCTGTTTTTGCTTTTACGTTTATCCAATCGCATAAGCTAGAACCGAAAATAGTTCTTCCGAATGAGATAAAATGGAAAACAGATGCCAAATCATCCGGAGAATTACAAACCATAGTTCTTGCCGGTGATCCCGACAAAAATGAACTTTATACAAGTAGAATTAAGATTCCCGCGAACATGAAACTTCAACCGCATTTTCATTTGGAGAGTAGAACCGTGGTGGTTTTATCGGGAACGTTATACTATGCTTACGGCAAAAATTTTGTCGAATCGAAATTAACTGCAATGCCTCCCGGAACATTTTTCACCGAACCTTCCAAACAGCCGCATTTTGCTTGGGCAAAGGATGGCGATGTTGTTGTTCAAGTTACCGGCGTGGGGCCGACGGGGACAAAACTTTTAACACAAGATCATTAAAGAGTATAGATGAAAACTGCTATTGTAATAGGCGCCACAGGTCTGATTGGACGTCAACTTGTAAGTAAACTGTTGGATGACAACCGATATGAAATTGTAAAAACTTTTGTCCGCCGAAGCAGCATGATACACAACGCTAAACTTCAAGAGCATGTTATTGATTTTGATCGAATCGAAAAGTGGAAAAACGAATTAACCGGTGACGAATTATTTTCAGCTTTGGGTACAACAATAAAACAAGCCGGGGGTAAAGATGCTCAGTACAAAATTGATTACACTTACCAATACGAGATTGCAAAAGCGGCGGCACATAATAGTGTTCAAAACTACATTTTGGTTTCATCATACGGCGCGAACAGCAAATCAAGAAATTTCTATTTGAAAATTAAGGGCGAGCTGGAAGAAGCTGCCCGATCATTGCCTTTTCAGAAAATAATAATTTTTCAGCCGTCACTTCTGATTGGCGAGCGAAGGGAGAAGAGGGCCGGTGAATCAATTGCCGCATTCTTTTCAGTGCCGTTAACCAATCTTATCCCCCCGTTGAAAAAATATCGACCAATCGAAGCAGCCACAGTAGCACAAGCAATGATCAATTCTGCAAATAAGCATAATGCGAACAGACTTATCATCTACACTTTGAGCGATATATTTGATCAAGCGTCTTAACAATTTTTATAACCACTCCTCCCTTTTGGTATATGCGTGCTAAATGATATTTCGTATTTTCCGGCTAACATAAACCTTAATGTTCCGTCTAAATTTGAGTGCTTTCTATTTGTTATTTACATTTGGAGGAAACCAAAATGAACTTATTACGAACAATCCTAGGACTGGTATTAATTATGTTGATTGCTAATTCTACTTCATCCGCCGAAGATTACAAAGTAGGCGAGACGTACCACGGATTCAAGCTGCTGGAAAAACGTTTTGTCAAAGAAGTAAATGCCGAATGTTTGTATTTCGAGCATGTTAAAAGCGGTGCCCGACTATTCAAGATTGCGGCAACCGATCCAAACAAAACATTCAGCATTGCGTTCAAGACCGATCCGGAATCCGACTGCGGAACGCCTCACATTATGGAACATTCCGTTCTGAATGGATCAAAAAATTTTCCGGTCAAAAGCCCTTTCGACGTATTGATGAAAGGTTCGCTAAGCACTTTTCTCAACGCTTTCACCGGCGACGACATGACATGCTATCCTTTCGCAAGCAAGAACGACAAAGATTATTTCAACCTTATGCATGTTTACCTGGATGCCGTTTTCAATCCGTTGATTTATAACGATCCGCGAATTCTGAAACAAGAGGGCTGGCATTATGAATTGGAAAAAGCCGATGGTCCGATTTCTTACAAAGGCGTGGTTTACAATGAAATGAAAGGAGCTTTTTCAAGCCCTACTCGTGAATTGGCTTACCAAGTAAACAAAAATTTATTTCCTGATAACGGATACAGATTTTCTTCCGGCGGATATCCGTCGGCAATTCCGAAGTTGACTTACAATATGTTCTTGGATTTTCACAGACGGTACTATCATCCTTCAAACAGTTACATCATGCTTTACGGCAGCGGCGATCTTGATAAGGAACTGACGTTTATCGATGAGGAATATTTGTCGAAGTACGATAAAGCGACGCAGCCGGAAAATTTTTCTCTCGAGAAGCCGTTCAAAAAAATGAAAGAGATTACTGCCTCTTACCCTGTAACGGAAGGAAGTAAAACAAAAGATCAAACGTATCTCTCGTTGGATTTTGTTGCCGGACTGAATACAGACAGAGCGACAACCATGGCATTGAATATTTTAGCAGATGTTTTGGTCAATCAAGAAGCGGGCCCGGTTCGTCTCGCCTTACAAAATGCGGGGATCGGCAAAGAAGTACACGCTTCGGTTGATGAACTTCGCCAGAATGTTTTTCAAATAATGGTGCAGAATGCAAATCCGACCGACAAAGAAAAATTTCACACGGTCGTAATGAATACACTGCGCGATGTTGTTAAAAACGGATTCGATAAAAAGGCGGTTGAAGGAACGATTAACAGAACAGAGTTTCAGTTGCGTGAAGGCAACGACGCACAAAAAGGAATTACATACAACTTCCAAATTCTTCCCGGTTGGTTTTTTGCAAGCGATCCGTATTTAACTCTCGAATGGGAAAAACCGCTGGCAAAAGTAAAGACTGCGCTTGATACGAATTATCTTGAAACAATTGTTCGGCAATATATCATCAACAATCCCCATTCTCTCCTTCTTGTATTAACGCCAAAGCCCGGTTTGGAAAAAGAGAATACGGAGAAGATGGAAAAAGAATTACAGACATATGAAAGTTCGCTTTCGAAAAAAGAGAAAGAAGATTTGGTAAAGGGTACTGAAGATTTAATCGCTTATCAAAAACGGGAAGACACGCCGGAAGCGCTTGCTGCTATTCCTCTTCTTGAGAGAAAAGATATTAATCCGAAAGCCGAGTTCTATCACGTGAAGCCGTTCAAGGTTGCCGATGTTCCGGTTTTGCACTATGAAGATTTTACCAACAATGTTGTTTATGTGCGATTAATGTTTGATGCGCGCGTTCTGCCGGTCGAATTAATTCCTTACGCGGAACTTTTAACCGAAGTTCTCGGAAGCCAGAACACGCTCAATTATTCATTCGGCGATCTTGATAACGCGCTGAATATTTACACCGGCGGTTTCAGTTCGTTTCTGAATGCATATATTGAAAATCAAAACGATGCGGAGATGCTGCCGAAATTTGTTGTGAATTCCAAAGTGATGAACACGAAACTGAATAAACTATTTGAGCTGACAAGTGAAATTCTTAATCATACAAAGTACGAAGACGTTGAACGGTTGAAAGCGATTGTCACACGTCTTCAAGCGCGATTGGATTCGCAAGTAAAACAAAACGGTTTCGGATTTACAAGAACACGTCTGGCATCGTATTTTGAAAACGCCGGAATGTTTAATGAACTCACCGGCGGATTCGAATACTATTGGTTCGTTTCCGATCTTGCAAAAAACTTTGACGCAAAATCGAAAGAGATTGTTGACAACCTAAAGAAAGCTGCCTCTCTGCTCTTAAACAAAAATAATTTAATTGCTTCGGTAACTTGCAACGGCGACGATTACCCGGTTTTTTTGCAAGAGTTTGCAAGATATGCCGAGACAATTCCGGCTCAACCGGTTGAATACCAAACATGGAAATTCAACTTGGAGAAAAAGGATGAAGGATTTTTGGCTGCGTCCAAAGTTCAGTATGTAATTCAAGGTTACGATTTCAAAAAACTCGGTTACAGTTGGGATGGAAAAATGTATGTGCTCAGTCAAATTTTATCAACCGATTGGCTGCAGAACAGAATCAGAGTTATCGGCGGTGCATACGGTGGATTCAGCAATTTCTCGCCATCGGGCACGGTTTATTTCAGTTCATACCGCGATCCTAATCTGAAAGAAACTTTGGCAAACTACGAAGCAATTCCAGACTATCTTGACAAGCTTGAAGTGGATGACAAAGAAATGACGCGTTACATCATCGGAACAATTTCGAATCTGGATAATCCCTTAACTCCGTCGCAAAAAGGAAATGTTGCGGTTCGATACTATCTGGAAAAAACAAAACCGGAAGATATTCAGCGTGACCGCGATGCCGTCTTGAACGTAACCGCTCAGGATGTAAAGGCATTCAAAAAAATGGTTGCGGACGTGCTTAATCAAAAAACATTTTGCGTTTACGGCAACGAAGAGAAACTGAAATCCGCGAAGGAAATCTTCGGCGCGCTTGAGCCGATAAGCAAATAAATCCGCCTTACTACGGCTTTCTCGAACATACCGCCTTATTGGTTTTAAACAATGGGGCGGTTCTTTATTTCCAGATTGATTTTCTTATGTCGGATGAATACATTTGAATACAAAAGAATAAAAAACATTCATAAGGAACAAAAATGTCTAAAACGGTAACACTTCGTTTAAGCGATGACAGCTATAAAATTTTTAGAAAGCTCGCAGATAGAGACAATCGGCCCATCTCCAACTTTATTGAGACAACGGTAAAGAAGTATATTGAACACAACATCCATCTTGACGAATTTGAAATGGAAGAAATTCGAAATAATTCCGAACTCAATAAAAGCTTAAAACGCGGCGCAGCAGATGCAAAATCTAAAAAGGGCCGGTTCGTTGAATAATTTTCGCATCTTCGAGACAGACGAATTCATAAGCAAACTTGAAAAAATTTCTCTGCGGGATAGAATCTTTATCAAGCAAAAACTCGCCGCTCATGTTTACCCACAATTGAAAGACGGACCATACTTCGGCAAGAACATTAGAAAACTGGTTGATTACAAACCGGAAACATGGCGTTACCGAATCGGCAAATACCGGTTGTTTTACATGATCGACAGCGAGAAAAAGATAATTTTCCTTCTTTCGATTGATATAAGAAAAGAAGCATAATAGATTAAATCCGTTTCAATACCTTTACATTAAGATTATAAAACATTCGATAGACGCAAACCCACCAAGAATTTTTTATATTTGTCCTCAATTATTTCAAAACTCAGAGCCGAGATGCACCCTAAAAATCTTGCAGATATTCCGAAAGCGTATAACCCGAAAGACGTTGAAGATAAATGGTACAAGTATTGGTACGATCATAATCTTTATCACTCGGAAGTTGACGAAAGTAAAACACCTTACGCAATTGTTATTCCTCCGCCGAACATAACCGGCATACTTCACATCGGTCACATTCTCAACAACACTCTGCAGGATATTTACATTCGTTACAAACGGATGAAGGGTTTTAACGCGTGCTGGGTGCCGGGAATCGATCATGCATCAATTGCAACCGAAGCAAAAGTTGTTGCTCTGCTTAAAGCGCAAGGTATCAGCAAAGACAATATTTCCCGCGAAGAGTTCTTTAGACACTGTTACGATTGGAAAGAAAAATACGGGGGAATAATTTTTCAACAATTGAAAAAGCTCGGCGTTAGCTGCGACTGGCAGCGCGAGCGCTTCACGATGGACGTTTCATACTACAAAAGAGTGATAGAAGCTTTCGTTGCATTATACAAAGAAGGATTGATCTACCGCGGCTATAGAATGGTCAACTGGGACCCCGCATCAAAATCGGCAATCTCCGATGAAGAAGTTTTCTACAAAGAAATTCAAGGCAAGCTTTGGTTTTTGAAATATCCCGTTAAAGATTCCGGTGAGTTTGTGATTGTTGCAACCACGCGACCGGAGACTATGCTTGGCGATACAGGTGTTGCTGTTAATCCAGATGACGAGCGGTACAAACATTTAATCGGTAAAAAAATTATTCTCCCAATCGTCGGCAGAGAAATTCCTTTGTTCGCCGATGAATATGTTGATAAAGAATTCGGAACCGGCGCCGTTAAAGTAACGCCGGCACATGACGTCAACGACTACGACATGGGGCTCCGCCACAAGTTGGAAATTGTGAACATCTTCAACGAAGATGCAACCACCAACGGAAACGTTCCGCCGGAATTTCAAGAAATTGATCGTTACGACGTGCGTGAAAAAGTTGTTGAAAGACTTGAAGAACTCGGCTTGCTTCACAAAGTTGAAAACTACGTGAACAAAGTTGGTTATTCTCAACGCGGCAACGTTCCAATCGAGCCGTATCTTTCCGAGCAATGGTTTATGAAGATGGATGAGCTTGCTAAACCGGCGCTCAAAGTTATTCTCGACGGCAAAATAAAATTTCATCCCGAGCATTGGGTTAAGACTTATGAAAATTGGATGACGAACATCCGTGATTGGTGTATCTCGCGCCAACTGTGGTGGGGTCACCGAATTCCGGTTTGGTATCACGCAAAAACTCACGAGGTTTACTGCGAAGTCGAACCGCCGAAAGATATTGAGAACTGGTACCAAGAAGACGATGTGCTTGACACGTGGGCTTCAAGCTGGCTTTGGGCTCAAGATGTTTTCACGAATGAGCGCGATCAAAATTATTATTACCCAACCGATCTTCTTGTTACCGCACCCGATATAATTTTCTTCTGGGTTGCACGAATGATTATGGCGGGAATGCATTTCAAAAATGAAATTCCTTTTAAAGATGTTTATTTCACCAGCACCGTGCGCGATCTGCAAGGAAGAAAAATGAGCAAGTCGCTCGGCAATTCTCCAGATCCGCTTGATTTGATTGAAGAATACGGAACAGATGCATTAAGATTTACGATGACCTACATTGCGCCGCTTGGACAAGACGTTATGTTTAGCGAAGAAAAGGTCGAGATCGGAAGAAACTTCGCAAACAAAATTTGGAATGCGGGACGTTTTCTATTAATGAATGCGCAGAACATCAAATTAAATCCTTCGCTCAAAGACAAACATATTGATTTCACCGACCGCTGGATTATGTCGCGCTTTCAATCAACGTTGAAAGAACTCAACGATTCGCTCGACAAGTTTGAAGTTAACAGCGCATCAAAAATTGTTTACGCTTACGTGTGGAATGATTTCTGCGATTGGTACGTTGAGCTTTCCAAACAAAGACTTTACCAAGGAAGCGACGAAGAAAAGTCCGCCGTTCTAACGCGCGCCATTTCTTTATATGAAGAAATGCTGAAGCTTGTTCATCCTTTCATGCCGTTCATCACAGAAGAGATTTGGCAATTGCTCGATGAACGAAAAAACGGCGAGAGTATTTCCGTTTCCGATTTCCCGGAATTTAAAAAGAACTTGTTAGATCAAAATGCCGAAAAAGAAATTGCGTTTGTTCAAGATGTTGTTACCGCAATCAGAAATATACGCGGCGAGATGAATTTGCCGCCGTCAAAATCAATTAACGTTTTCCTGAAGACAGATAAAATTACCGAAGAGCAGTCCCGCTATATCAAAAGCTTGGTAAAGATCGGTGAGCTTAAAGTTGATGCACAGCTTTCCAAACCAAAGGCGAGCGCTTCTGCAGTTGTTAAGGGCTGCGATATATTTATTCCGCTCGAAGGTTTGATCGACTTGAATGTTGAGCGTGCACGAATCGAAAAAGAAATTGCCAGACTTACCGGATCGCTTGAGGGCGTACGGAAGAAACTTTCCAATGAAGGATTTGTTGCCAAAGCCCCCGCCGATGTTATCGAACGCGAAAGAACAAAAATGAGCGACTGGGAAAAATCGCTGGACAAGTTGAGTTCAATTCTTGCTGACTTGAATTGATGATTAGTTCTAAGAAATAAACTATATTTCTTAGCGATAATGAACTAGAAAAACAAATGCGACAACTTGAGATAGAATTTGAACCCGAACACTCCCAATTCTCTCATTTACCATACAGCGAACGTTTAAAACTTCTCAAAGACTTCGATCTAAGTTTTATCGGCAAAAACGGAAGACTATCATTACACAACGTCCATTCGTTTCCGGCTAAATTTCCTCCTCAATTGCCATATACCTTTATCAAAGAGCTAACAAAAGAAAACGAGATTGTTTTAGACCCAATGATGGGTTCCTGTACAACACTGATTGAAGCCCTTCGACTAAAAAGAGTCGCTTACGGTTGTGATATTGATCCATTATCCATGTTGATTGCTAATGCAAAGCTAAGTTCCATTGATATTGAAAAAATCCATCGCACAGGCAAATCGGTTCTTAACAAGGCATTCAAGAACTTCTCCGTCAATAAATCTAAAATCGAAAAGGGAATTCTTAACTATTTTGATGGGAAATCTCTAGAGTTTATTAACTACTGGTTCAAGAAAGAAACTCAGCTGGAATTATTTGCGCTTGTACAACAAATCAATAAACTAGAAGACGAAGAGGAGATGAATTTTCTAAAATTGATTTTCTCTTCCATCATTATAACAAAAAGCGGTGGCATTTCTTTAGCAACGGATCTGGCACACACGCGACCCCATCTCGCAAAAGACAAATCACCCGCCTCGGCATTTGAGGAGTTTAACAAGAAGATGTCTTCAACTTTGAAAAATTATATTCCCCTGGAAAAACCAAATTTTAAAATTTTTCGATCCGATGCAAAAGATATCCCACTTGCCTCTAACAGCGTGGATTTGATTGTCACATCGCCGCCCTATGCAAACAACGCCATTGACTATTTGAGGGCACACAAGTTTTCTCTAGTTTGGTTTGGATATTCACTTGAAAACATAGCAGACGTACGCAACAATTCTATTGGCAACAATTCCTTTAAAGGAAAAGATTTGGTGGCCTTACCAAAAAGATGCGTGGATATTATCAGCCTGGTTAAAAAAGCAGACAACCAGAAGGGAGTTTCTTTGCATTCTTATTATTCCGAGATGCGCGCTGTAATTCAGGAAATGTTTCGAGTGATAAAAAACAACAAGACTGTTGTTATTGTTGTTGCCTCCTCTGTTATTAAAGGAATCGATACTTTAACTCATGAATGCATGACAGACATTGGCAAGGAAATAGGATTTAAATTAGTCGGCATTAACCGAAGAGTATTAGACAGAGATCGAAGAATGATGCCTACTCGTTGGCAAAGAAATGAAACTTCGCAAATAGAAACAAGAATGCACGAAGAGTATGTTATTATTTTTCAAAAATAATGTGGGGATCAAATGTTTGATAAACTAAGAAAGGATTATCACAAAACACTTTGTGAAAGTATTCTAAAGACAGACGCCAATGGTGTGCCCTCCAATTCCGATAAACACAGCGACATTAGTGTTGCAATAGCTCGAGATATTATTCGACAGATTGGCAGAACCAAAGATATTCCAAGGCAATCTGGTCAAACGTCGGGGAAAATATTCGAAATTGTTACAAGAGATTACTTGGAAAAAGCATTTAAACTCTTGACACACTTGCGACCCGGCAAATGGATCTTCGAAATTGGAAAAAAGATTGAAGAGTTTGAACAATATGAACATCTATCTCAATTAGAAAAAGCGCTTGAAAATAATAAAGAATTAAGAGCTACACTTGGAGACTATTTGATCAACCCAGATATTGTTATTGGAAGAAGACCGGTTCAAGATTCCGAAATTAACAGGAAGAAACATATTCTGGGAAGCCGAAATAAATCTGCGCGACTAACTCCTCTTAGATCTATAAACTCCAATTCCCTTATTCTTCATGCTAGCATTTCTTGCAAATGGACAATCAGAAGCGACAGATCTCAAAATGCAAGAACAGAGGGGCTAAATCTCATTCGAAATAGAAAGGGTAAAACTCCCCACATTGTAATTGTAACCGCAGAACCATATCCGCAAAGAATTGCATCTCTCGCTTTAGGTACAGGAGATATTGATTGCGTTTATCATTTTGCATTGCCAGAATTGCAAAAAGCCACTCGAGTCTTAAATAATGAAGCGGTCACAGACACGTTAAATCTAATGGTCAAAGGCAAAAGACTGCGGGACATTAGTGATTTGCCTTTCGATCTTGCCATATAACCAGTTGGTTTGTGCACACGAAAAAATAAATTATGGACAAGTTGAAAAGCATTCTTTCCGACCTCAATTAGGACTTATAGAATAAAGGGATTCTGACTGCATTGCCATATTAACGAGTTTATGTTTATATTGTGAACGAGTGTTCATTAGGGCTTTGTAAGAATGAAACTGCAGAACACAAAACAAAAAATTCTCGACGCATCTCTTGATTTCTTTTCCAAACACGGATATTCCGGCGCGTCAATCCGACAGATCGCGCGTGAAGTCGGAGTACGTGAAAGCGCAATTTACAATCACTACAAATCCAAAGAAGAAATTTTCAACTCCATTCTCGATGAATTCAAATCCAGAACAATTACTACAAAAATCTTAAGCGATGATCTGCTTGACGATCTTGTTAACCCGGAAAAATTTCTTAAGCACTTTGCAGCAAGGTTAATTGACCACTGGAACAGTCCCGACGAAAGAAAATTCATCCGCTTGCTTTTGATGGAACAGTTTACCAAAATTGGTTCACGTGAATTATCCGTAACCGAACATCTGACGGAATTGCGGTCGATCTGCAAAATGATTTTCGGCGAAATGGCAAAGCACGGCGTGATAAAAGAAATAGATCCGGAACTGCTTGCCGAGGAATTTACAGCTCAACTGTTTTTTATTAGAACCGAACTATTATCCGGAGATAACCCGGAGAAAATAAAATTTGTTCACGAAAAAGTTAGCCGGCATGTTGAATTCTTCTGGAACGGAATTAAAGTTTAACTCTGAAAATTAATTGAAGATCAACTATTGAAAAATCCGTCTTCAAAAAAGAAATCCGCGGCTTCTAAAAACAATCTCTTGAAGCGGTTGAAATTCTTCGAAGAGATAACACAGAAAATTTTTGAGAAGAAGCCGCTTGAAAAACTGCTCGATGAAATTATTACTACCAGCAAAACTCTGCTTAATGCCGAAGCGAGTTCTTTACTTCTATATAACAAAAGAGAAAAATCTTTAACCTTTCATACCGTTACCGGCGAAAAAAAGAAATTGCTGAAGTCCAAAACGCTGAAATTAGGCGACGGTCTCGGGGGTTGGGTTGCAAAACATAAAAAGCCGCTGGTGATCTCTGACTGCTATCGCGATGAACGGTTCAACAAAGAGTTTGATCTGAAAACCGGATTCAAAACACGCAATATGATTTGCGTGCCTATGGTTAGAAAGAATGATCTCGTCGGCGTAATTCAAACAATGAATAAGCGCGGTAGAAAGCCTTTCACAAATGAAGATTTGAAATTGTTTGAAGCATTAGCCGCTCAATGCGCGGTTGCAATTGAAAATGCACGGCTGTTTGAATTGGAAATTAAATCAGAGCAGCTGAGATACGAACTTGAAACTGCTCGGAACATCCAGATGAAGCTGATTCCTCAAACGCTTCCCGCTTTTTCGGATCTTCAAATCAGCGCTCGATTAATTCCTGCCCGCGAAGTCGGCGGCGATTACTTCAACATCATTAATATAGAGGAGCGCAAAACTCTGTTTCTTGTTGCCGACGTTACAGGCAAAAGCATACCTGCAGCATTGATTGTGTCAACCGTTTACTCGTTCCTTCAGACCTATTTAATAGTGAACAGACTAAACTTCGAGCTGATGCAATTTGTCGAATCGTTAAATAAGTTCTTGATACATTCGACCGGGTCTGATAAATTTGTAACAGCATGGTTCGGGTTATACGATCATTCTTCACGAGAAATGAAAAGCATAAATGCCGGACACGATCCGGTTTATCTGCTGAAAGAAAATTTGAATGACATAACAGAAATTTCTGCCGGCGGATTAATGCTCGGCAGTATTGAACTGCCTTACAATTACGAAACGGTTCGGTTCGAAAAAAATGATTTGTTGATTTTTTATACCGACGGAATTCCGGAAGCAATGAATCTACGCGGTGAGGAATTCGGAGACGAACGATTCAAAAATATTCTTCTTAACAATAAAGCAGAATCGATTGAAAACATTTCATCGGCTGTGCTAAACGAAATAAAAAAACACTGCGGCAAAGCCGAACAAAGCGATGATATAACATTGGGAATAATCCGGGTGAAATAAAATGTTAAACAGAGAGCCAAACAAACAAGACTTACTTGAAACCTACAAAAGAATTAGAAGCTACGTGCATCACACTCCTATTTTTTCTTCACGTTTGATCAACTTGATGATGGAGTGCAGAATCTATTTTAAGTGCGAAAACTTCCAGAAAGTGGGTGCATTTAAATTTAGAGGCGCTGCAGCCGCAGTTCTTTCGATTGACCGCCAGACACTGATGAAGGGTGTTGCGACTCATTCATCTGGGAATCACGCTGCGGCATTATCTTACGCCGCAGGCATGAAAGGAGCTCCGGCTTACATTGTTATGCCGCGCACTGCACCGCAGATCAAAAAAGATGCTGTGAAAGAATACCGGGGCAGAATAATTGAGTGCGAACCGACATTGCAAGCACGCGAAGAGACATTAGAAGAAGTTATAAAAGAAACCGGCGCTACGTTTATTCATCCTTACGATAATTATTCTGTAATTGCCGGTCAGTCATCCGCTGCAAAAGAAGTCTTCGAAGAAATTACCGACTTAGATTATATGATAGCTCCTGTAGGCGGCGGCGGATTATTGAGCGGGACATGTCTGAGTGCAAAATATTTTTCTCCAAACACAAAAGTTATCGGCGCAGAACCGAAAGGTGCCGACGACGCGTACAAATCGATTCGAGACGGGGTTATCCGCCCTTCCGTAAATCCGAAAACAATTTGCGACGGTCTGCTTACTCAGTTGAGCGAAAAAACATTTTCGATAATCCAGAGTAACGTTCACAAAATTATTACCGTGGAAGAAGATTCGATTATTAAAGCGATGCGGATAATTTGGGAAAGGATGAAGATCATCGTTGAGCCGTCTGCCGCTACAGCCCTCGCCGTTGTTCTTGAAAACAAAAAAAGGTTTGCGAGAAAACGGATTGGCATAATTCTCTCCGGCGGAAATGTTGACCTGGAAAAATTGCCGTGGGTATTATAACGCGTTGGTGAGTTCGGAGTCGGTTACAAGAATTATTTAGTAAACACTTCAATTGCTTTCGGCAGACATTCGACTTCAATCGGCGTGCTGCCCATTAGCTGTCCGTCCGGCGTTAATAATTTTTTGGGGGAAGTTTCAATCTTCAGATGTTTGACTTGGAATGTCTCGACTTCTTGAAGATGAACGTGCTCGCCGGTAAATATTTTGGGAAGACATTGCAAAAGTCTGATGCGGCCAAGTTCGTTCAAAAGAGTAACGTTCAAAAATCCGTCATCAAACTGCGCCGATGGAGCCATATAGAAATCTTTTCCGGTAAACTTTGTGTTGGAGATTTCAACAAAAACATTTTTTCGTTCAAACATTTTTCCGTCTGCTTCAACTTTCAGATCGAATGATTTCAGCATAATGGTTCGGTATAACACGCCAAGTATATACGAAAGCGCGCCAAATACGCTTAGTTTCTGAGCGGTTGCGGCAACGTCTGTTACGAATCCAAATCCTAAAATGTTAATGAAGTAAAACTTTTTCCCGTTTGTGCTGAACAACCCGACATCAACAAATTTTGTTTTGCGTGATACAAGTATGCCGATGGCGTCTTCCCATTTTTCAGGAAACAAATCTAGATCGCGGGCAAAAGCATTTCCCCTGCCGATCGGAATTACACCGAGCGGAATTCTTTTGGGGGATTTGTTTTCAAAGTAACCGTTGAGCGCTTCGAAGACCGTTCCATCTCCGCCGGAAACGACAATGCCGTCGTAATTTTCAAAGTTGATGCTTCTAACTATTTCTGTTCCATGTCCCGCATATTCGGTTTGCACCGAATCATGCTCAATTTTTCTTTTATCAAATTCATTTCTGATCTGTGAGAAATATTTAGCGCCTTTGCCGCCGTGTGAAGCGGGATTGTTCAAGTAAAAAATTTTCATGAATGGTTCCGACCAATTGTTTTATTGCAAGATAAGTTTTTAAGTCGAAGAAATGAAAGATAAAGAATGGAAGAGGGGGTCACTGCCCCCTCTCAAAATTTAGTATGCCTTTTCACGTCTTTCGTTTCACGGTAACTTATTCTGTATAGTGTCTAATCACCTTTATCAAATGCTCTTCACAGACTTTACAAAACGGCTTCGTTCCCTTAGAAAACATTATACAATCCAGCATCGGGCGGTACATCCCTTTTGCGGAATAACCTGCGCCCTCAAACGCGCCTACTTTGCCCCAGTATTTACTGCTCATCAAATACTTATCAACTTCGTCGCTGTGGATTTTGTCTTTCTCATTGTATTCACTCTGCGCGGCATCAATTTCTTTTCGCTGCGCTTTGTTACGTTTCAACTCTGCAATGTGATTGTTCATCGCGCGGCGTTCTTTTTGCCAGGCGTAATCCATCTTATCATAATTTTCTTTTTCCCATGGAGTAGGAATCTCGATTCCGGACGAGATAAGATTTTTCCATTTCAAGTTGTCTTTATCAAGCAGCCGCGTAATGTTCGGTTCGACCGGTTCAACATCTTTCGCATAGAAATCATTGTATGCAACATCCGACGTGTAATATTCGTCCGCCAATCCACCAAACGAATGACCGAACTCATGCAAGAAGATGTATGGGCTGAACTGGTTATCAGCAGCAAATGTGCAGTAGAAATTATAAATTCCGCCGCCGCCGTACCGGGCGCTGTTGCACATAATATAGATTGCGTCGTACGGAACATGTGACGCTAGATCATACACGGCTTTGTTGTTTTCCGTCAGGATATATCTTTCCGAACCGAGAGAATAAAATCTTGTGCCGAGAACGTTTCCGTGGTAAATGTTCGCGCCGGGTTCGTCAATGCCGCTTTCTTGCGACGATTTGAAGACTCCGTAAATATTAAACTTGTCCTTCAAGTGCTTGTATGGTTCTTGATTCAAAAAAATGTTTGTGTAGCGTTTTAAATCTTTCTCAAACTTCTTCTGATCTTTTGCGCTGTAACCGTCGGCAAGAATTACAACATCAACTTTTGTGTGCGGATCGCCGGAGTAATGGCTTTTGTAAACCTTCACGGAATTGTCTTTCACGGCATCTTTAATTATGTAAAGATCGCCCGGATCGATTTCGGTCGAATAAACTTCGTTGAGTTTATTCTGCTTATCGCGTTTTTCTAACACGAACTTAATTTTGTTTTTCGGATATGGAATGATCGCGCTCTCTTGATACGTGCGTTTGATCCCCTTTGCCGCGTCATCGCTGGTTTGATATTCTTTGAAGTAACTGTCGAATCCTCTCGATAAAATTAATTTGCCTGAGGCTGCATCAAAAACTTTGTAGTAGTAGGCGCCGTTGTTAAAATCATCGATCAAGTTTTTCAAACTTCCCGCCCAAATTCCGTACTGATAAACGTGATCGAGAGTAACCATCTCGCTGTTTGCATCGCCAATGTGGTAGTAATCGATCCGCATTGTTTGGTCTGTGAAGTAATCGTTGAAACTAACAGGCTGTGCTTTCATAATCGAAAGAAAAGGAGTAAGGATGACAAAAAGATACTTAACAAATTTCATGACTAACTCTCAGATTGTTTTTCTTGTTCTAAAATTAATAGAAAATAGATTTCCGCCAAAGACTCAACTGGAAAGATCATTCCTTTTGACTGTGCAAAGTGAGATTGAAATCTTTATTTTGAGTCGGTCAAATTGAGGTAAAGTGGCGGCGAACTCCAAAATAGTTTTATTATTTCTTCTCTTTGTTGGAACGCTTTACGCGCAGGATAACGGGAGGTTTACAATCACGCGCTTAAAATATAACGGCGGCAGTGATTGGTACAACGGTCAATCGGAAGAAGTTAACCTTTTGAAATACGTCGCTCGGAACACGAACATCAAAACTGATCCCGAATATCAGTTCGTTGATTTATCCAGTGGAAATATTTTCGCTTACCCGTTTTTATTTATGACCGGACATGGAAACATCGTCTTTTCAGATTCCGATGCAAAGAAACTCCGCGCGTATCTTGAGAACGGCGGATTCTTGTATGTTGATGATGACTACGGGCTGGACAAAGCTTTCCGCCGCGAAATAAAAAAAGTTTTTCCGGATAAAGATTTGCAAGAACTTCCATTCAGCTACGGATTGTTTCACTGCTTCTATGATTTTCCGAAGGGCGTTCCAAAGACGCATGAACACAATGGCAAGCCGCCACAAGGATTCGGAATTTTTATCGGCAACCGTCTCTGTCTTTTATACACTTACGAGAGCAATCCAAGCGACGGGTGGGACGATCCCGAAGTTCATAACGATCCGCCGGAAAAAAGAGAAGAGGCGCTGAAGTTTGGAACAAATATTGTCGTTTGGGCATTAACACATTAATTAATAACTCTTTCACAGAGAAATTTTATAACCGGAAATGAACCGCAACTACCTTAACGAAATAGAAAAAAAACTCTCCGGCGTTACATCCCGCGAAAACGAACGGGATGCACTCAAAGGGTCTTATCTTGTCATTTCCGTAGTTAGTGCTTGGGTTGTGCTGTTGGGTTTTCTTGAAATTGTTTTTGAATTCAGCTCCGTTGTACGAACCGTTTTGTTTTATGGCTCAGTTACTGCAATAGTTGTTATTTTGATTTGGCTGGTGATTGTTCCGCTACTCAAGAGCCGATTCATATTCTCCAAACCGGATTACTTTGACGCAGCGAAGAAAGTCGGCAATCATTTTCCGGAAATCAAAGATGAATTGTTTAATGCGCTCCAGCTTGTAACAGAACACGATACACATTTCTCGCCGGAATTAATTAACGCTGCATTTGAAAGAGTTTACTCCAAAACAAAAAGTTTTGATTTCGGTTCTGTCATAGATTTCGGCTCGATCAAGAAATTTTTACGCACTGCTATTATTGCTTTAGCCGCAGCGGTAATTCTCTTTGCCGCGGTGCCGGGGTTGCGCTCCGCTTCATATCGAATAATAAATTACAGCCGCAGTTTCACCATTCCGCCGAAATTTGTTTTTACGATTCAGCCAGGTAACAAAGAAGTTACGAAAGGCGATAATGTCGGTGTTATAATTAAGACAATCGGCGAAATGCCGAAAGAAATTTCTCTATTGATGAAACAGGAAGACGAAACCGAATTCGCCGAGAAAAAAGTATTTGCCGATTCTTCCGGCGTGTTCAAATACGAAGTTAGTTCCGTCAAGAGTTCATTTGATTACTTTGCCTCGGCAGAAGGAATAAAAAGTGATCTCTACAAAATTTCGGTGATCAATCGCCCGGTGATAACAAATTTGGAGCTTACAATTATTCCGCCGGCTTATTCACGTCTGCCTGAACAAACCCAGCGCGACAACGGAAACATAAATGCATTGCCCGGAACACGCGCGCGCGTTTCTATTTCCGCATCAAGGGAAATTTCGAAAGCCGAAATCGCATTCAGCGACAGCACAACAAAACAGATGCAGACAAGTGGAGCGAAAGCTTCATCGGAGTTTGCAGTAATGAAAGACGGCAATTATCAAGTGTTTATTACGGACTCGCAAGGCAACTCAAACATCAACCCGATCAGTTATTCAATAAAACTTTTGGCTGATGCGTTTCCGACAATTGAAATGATTTCGCCCGAGCAAAATATTAAGCTTGGAAAAGAAACCAAGGTTTCGCTCGTCTCAAAAATCAGCGATGATTACGGTTTCAGCAAAATGAATTTGAATTACAGACTTGCTGCTTCCAAGTACCGCAAACCTTCCGACTCATTTACGCAAGTTCCGATTACAATTTCAAATACTCTCAAAGAGGATGAAGTTTATTTCGTCTGGGATCTTGCGCCTCTTGTTTTAGCCGAAGGAGAGGTTCTTTCGTATTATCTCGAAGTGTTCGATAACGACAACATCAATGGTCCGAAATCTGCAAAGACCCAGCAGTTTACTATCACAGTTCCTTCGCTTGATGAAATTTTTGCCGATGCCGACACCAAACAGCAAGATGCTGCGAAAGATTTATCTAAGAGTTTTCAAGAAGCGGAAAAGTTGCACGATGAATTTCAAAAATTGAGCGACGATCTGAAACAAAACTCGAAAGAAATTTCTTGGGATGAAAAAGAACGTGCCGAAAAAGCTTCCGAGAAATTCAAAGAACTGAGCAAGAAAGTTGACGAGATTTCTCAGAAACTTTCCGAAATGAAAAACGATCTCGCCAAGAATAATCTTCTTTCCGAAGAAACTCTGAAAAAATATAACGAGCTTCAAGACTTGCTAAATCAAATGAGCAGCGACGAAATGAAAGACGCTTTCAAGCGTATGCAGGAAGCTTTGCAAAGCATGATGCGTGATAATGTTCAAATGTCGCTTGAAGACTTGAAAGCCAACGAGGAGTATTTTAAGAAGAGTTTGGAGCGCACTGTTAATCTGCTTAAGCGAATTCAGGTCGAACAGAAAGTTGACGAGTTAACAAAACGTGCAGAGGAAATTGCAAAGAAAACCGAAGGGCTGCAAAACAAAACCGATCAATCAAGCTTATCTGATAAATCCAAACGCGATGAGCTTTCTGAACACCAAAGTGATATTACCAATGATCTGAAGGATTTGAAAAACGAACTGAAAAAGTTAGGCGAAAAAATGAGCGGTTTAACCGACATGCCAAAGGATGAGCTTGACAAGCTTCAAAAGGAATTTGATAAACAGAACAACGAAAATCTTTCCAGCGACGCCGAAAAGAATTTACAGCAGCAGCAAAAATCTGAAGCCATGCAAAATCAATCCCAGCTTTCTCAAAACATGCAAAAGATGGGAAACCAATTTCACGGACTGCAAGCCGGTATGCAGCAAATGAACCAGATGAAAACATTTTACGACATGATGAAAATCATGAACGATCTTTTAACGCTTTCCAAAGATCAAGAAAATTTAAAGAATAAAACCGATCTGTTAAGTCCGTACTCGCGCGAGTTTACAGAAAACGCGAAGGAACAAAACGAAATGATCGATAACCTGAGCAAGGTTATGAAAAATATGTCGGCGCTTTCACAAAAAACTTTTGCGATAACGCCTGAGATGGGGAAAGCGCTCGGTAAAGCGTTTTCCGATATGCAGCAATCAATAACTGCGATGCAAAATCAAAACACTCCTCTTGCCGCACAAAAACAAACCAACAGCATGAGTGATATTAACGAGGCGGCTGAATTGATGAAAGGCGGCATGGATCAATTAATGAGCGGTGGACAAGGCGGCGGAATGATGAGCATGATGCAGCAACTTCAAATGCTTTCTCAGCAACAAATGGATTTAAACAAATTAACACAGATGATGAATCAAGGACAGCTACCGCAAGAAATGCTGGCGCAAATGCAGCGGCTCGCTCAACAGCAGGACGCTATCCGTAAATCTTTAGAAGAGCTGAATAAAGAAGCGCGCGAATCAGGAGAATCAAAACGGCTCGCCGCAAATCTAGAAAAGATTTTGAACGAGATGAAGGAAGTTGTCTCAAATCTTCAATCCCAAAAGGTTAATGACGATCTAGTAAAGCAGCAGGAAAGAATTTTATCAAAACTTTTGGATGCACAGACATCAATTAATGAACGGGATTACGAAGAACAGAGAAAATCCACCGCCGGAAAAAATATCGACCGCACTTCTCCGCCGGATTTAATTCTAAGCACCGACGAAGGACGGAATAAACTTAAAGACGAATTGATGAGAGCCATCAAAGAGGGTTACAAAAAAGATTACGAAGATCTCATCAGAAAATATTTTGAGGCGTTGGAGAAGGAAAGGAATAAGAAGTAAGAAATCAGAAATAAGAATAAATATTCCTTTGCAACCATTTTGCGCTCTCTGAGATTAAGTCCCTCCTATTGAATAAACAGTTGAGAATATTACATCTTTTATTGAACGACAACTGTTCCCGTCATAGTGTCCTGATGCAGTCTGCAGTAGTACGGAAACGTTCCTTTTGTATTAAACGTGTATGAGAACGTTCCGCCGTTGCCGAGATTGCCGGAATCGAAAGTTCCGTTTGGCGAGCCAGGCGTTCCGCTTGTTACCGTGTGAGAAACATTGTCTTTGTTAGTCCATTTAACTGTTGTGCCTGCGGTGACAGTTATAGATTTTGGACTGAAAGAAATGTTTTGAATGAAAACTTCGTTTGTGCCTGGAGTTCCCATGTTAGTATTATTGTACGAACTTGTGACGTAGTCGTTCTTGGAACAACCGGCAATCATTACAAAAAACAGAATGGAAAGCATTGAAAGAAAAAGTGTTCTCTTTAACATTGTACGCCCTTTCGCGTTAATGAAATATTCTTCATGCTTAAGATGGAAAACAATTTTTCTCCGGGATAAGTTGCTTAGCAAAAAAGTGTCGCCGCTTCTCTGCGGACATTTCCATCCAATGAGATGAAAATTTGATAAATGTTGCATCTCTAACTGAGCCAGTCCCAAATTTTTAGCATTATTTCTCCGAACAATATTGTGACAAAAACAGATGTTAAATAGAATCCGTAATTTTGTAAGTAACCAATTGGTCTAAATTTAAAATGCAGAGATATATTGCTTTTCTCCGCGGGATAAACGTCGGCGGAAAAAACATAATTAAGATGGATGCCCTCGGTACCTTTTTCTCATCGCGGGGATTTAAGAACGTAAAGACATTTATTCAAAGCGGAAATGTTTTTTTCGATTCCTCCGCCAAGAGTTCTGATGCATTAACAAAAAAGATTGAGACCGGTCTGATGAAAGAATACGGCAGCAATATTAAGGTGATGCTTAGAACCGTTGAAGAAATGGAAAACATGGTAAACCAAAATCCTTTCAAGAAAATTAAGCCGGACGACAAGATTAAACTTTACGTTTGCTTTTTAGACAAGGAACCAAAAATTAAAGCGAGGCTGCCGTTAATTTCCGAAAAAGAAGCGCTGGAAGTTTTCAAAACAGATAAGAAAAATGCCTTCATTATCAGCGGACAGACGAAAGGCGGCGGGTTCGGATTCCCCAACAACTTCATTGAAAAAGAACTCGGTATTTTCTCCACCGCGCGGAATTGGAATACTGTTTGCAAAATGATGGATTCGATTTTATAATCGTAACACTGAATTAAACAACTTTATATTATCCGGCATTTGATTATTTTATCCATCAGGAATTGCTTTTCCACACAATCATTCGGCGGGATTCAATGAAACACTGTTTATTACTTCTGCTGCTCTGCTCTACAATATTTGCAAAGTCAATCGAACCCAATCCGCTCGACCAGCAAATAATTTCCCACACGTTCAATGAAGAATTTGATCAGGCAAAAAAACTTTGCCAAGAACAGATCAATATTAACCCCAACTCGCCGAAGTATTATTACTATCTCATCAACGCAAAAATTCTTGAGAACTATCAAAAAGTTGCCGAGCTTGATCCAGACAAACGAAGCGAGGGAAGAAAAGTTCTCAATAAAGAAATCATCGACTACTGCGAAAGTGTAATCGACAAATTTGACGTTTCAAAACTGAACATTGAAAACAAATTTTATTACGGAACAATCTACGGTTTTCTCGCTCGCATTTACGGCATAGATGGCTCGTGGTGGAGCGCTTTCAGAAGCGGAATGAAATCAAAAAAAATTATGGAAGAAATTATCAAAAACGATCCGCGGTTCTACGATGCATATCTTCCGCTTGGAATGCTTAACTATTATGCCGACCGTTTAAGCGGCATCACAAGTTTTGTTGCGGGCATTCTCGGATTTTCCAGCAATAGAGAACAAGGGTTGAATTATCTTCAACTGGCTTACAACAAAGGTACGCTTACGTTCGGTCAAACAGCGCTAACGCTAATAGAAGTTTATCAAGGTCTAGAGGGAAACGAATATGCGGCGTTACCTTATTATGAAGCATTCTTGAAACGCTTTCCAAGAAATTCCCGCGTGCTGAATGCATATTGCCAGAATCTGATGGACATTTTAGATTTCAAAACAGCCGAGGGATTGATAAAGAACGACAAACAAAATCTAATTGATGATTACGCCAAAGCGCGGTTCTATGATGCAAAAGGAAATTCGCAGCTTGCAATTCAGCTGGGTGAACGCGCGCTGGGAAATGAAAAAAAATTATACCGCGGTGGAGGAAACGCCGTACGGTACATAATTGTTTTCAACAGTTGGCTTACGGGAGACAATGCCCGGATAAAAAAATATGAACCGACACTTAGCGATCGATATAAAGAACTGTTTGCTGTTATGAAAAGTAATGAGAGAGATGTCCGGTGGCTGCGCGAACTTTTAATCCTTATTTCAAACGATAAACCGATAAACGACATCGAAAACTTTGTGAAGTTGAAACCAGCGTTTGACAATACAAAAGAAGTAGAGGGTCAATTCCATCTTCTCCTCGCAGAATTTTATTTTAAAAACGATCTGCTTGAAAAAGCGGAACAATATTTCAACAAAGCCGCTTACTCGACGAATGAGCATGACAAAAACTCCGCTATGATTTACCTGATTCAAATTTATCTGAAGCAGACCGTTGATAAGAGTAAGGTTAAGAACTTGATTTCTTTGATAGACAAATCGGACAATTCGCGGCTGACTTATTTGTCAAAAGGCTTAGAGAAAAAATACAATTTATGATCAAGTATGGAAGCGGTTTGGGGTTGTTCATTGTCGCTTAGAAGTTTCTATTCGCTTAGACATAATACACTTTTTGTGTTAGACAAATTGCAGTAAAACCTCGGGTGGAATTTCATGCCCGCCGCTGAAACGTTTCAGATCAAATTTTAAATTCAATCCTTCAATTCGTTTCAGCTCCTGCTGAATCAAAAATTCCGGAATGAACTCGTCTGTGTCGCCGATTACCAATGTTGGGTTCAACCTATTAATGATTTCTCGATTTGTTTCGAGATCGACATCGGGGGGAATAGCGCCGCCCCATAAAATGAATCGATCAACTTTAACATCGCTCCGCACAAGCCACCTGCAAGCAGTTGCTGTTCCTTGTGAGAAACCGAACACGGTAACTTTGACATTTTTAAGATTCGATTGATAAATTATTTCATCATAGAGAGCGTTGAGATAATTTGTGTAGTCCATCATTTCGTTCTCGCGCTCAATTTTTGTCATCCATGTTGCGCCCATTTTTCCTTTGTAGCTTTTCAAATAAAATCTGTTCAGCGCTTCCGGCGCAACAATCAAAACGCTGTCGCTTGCTATCGGTTCAAAATTATTTATGAAATCTTCGGCGAGTTGACCGTAACCATGCAGCACGAACCAAACTGATTCAACTTTATCGGAGATTGAGCCGGAAACAAAATAACGCGCAGTCTTTTTGACGGAAATGTTTCTAGGGGTTGCATTCATTTTAGCTTCTCTTTATCTGATTTACCGATTGAACGAAGGTCGTTGCCGGTAAGAAGATTGTAAATGGTTCCCGCTGCTATGTTCTTATTTAGCGTATTCTTCGTCTTCATCCCATTTCGAGTAATTGTAATGAATGTAATGTCGAATTTCATGCAGCGATTTCTCGTTACGAATAATATGATCATAAAATCTTGGTTGCCAAAAAAAATCATTAAATCCAGCCTGATGAATTTTTGTTGTGCATGAGGATTTAAAACCTCTTACAATGTTCGACAAATTTTGTTTTACTTGTAGAGATGCGTAGTCATGCGTCTCTACATTTTTATTATCAATTATTATTATCCCATGGATATGATTCGGCATAATTATCCATTCATCTAATTCCAGATCACGCCTGATCTTTGGCGTAGCGAGCCACTCTTCTTCAACAATCTTACCAACAGCAGACAAACACATTCTTTCCTTAGCAATTCTTCCGAAGAAACATGATTTATTTTTCGTACAGATTGTAATATAATACCATGCATTGTTCGTGTAATCCCATCCTTTCAGTCTTGCGCTTTCAATTCTATATTTGTTTTGATACAACATTGATTCATTTCCACTCAAGAATTTCTAATTGATCGCCAATTTTCACAATACCGCGCCCAACGTGCAGTAGATTTTGACCAAAATAAACATGATTCTCTTTCGCTCTGTAAGTTGAGAGAGTTTTTAGCGGCTCCGATTTCACTTCTGCCGTCTCTTGGTTGACCGTCGTTACCAGACATCTCGAACACGGTTTAACCGACTCAAAAATAGCATTGCCTATTTTGAACTTTCTCCATTTATCTTCATCGAACGGTTCTCCGCCATCGAAAACAAAATTGGGGCGAAACCGGTTCATCGGAACTTTCTCTTCCAAACGCGAATTCAAATCATTAAGTGATTGCTGTCCAATAATAAGAAACGGATAAGCATCTGCAAAACTTACTATCTGATTGCCTGCGGCATATTTTTGATCTACCATGCGCAATGATTCATCGGGCATATAAACCAATTTGCAGTGAACATTCAAGGCTTCCGACAGCCATTTATCTGCTGCTGTGCTAAAATGCGCCGCCTCAACTTTATCATTCCAAACAACAATTTCAATATTCTTACTCCTCTCCGAAATGAACGGCAAAACCAGTGGTTTGATATATTTTACTCTGTGCGTTAGCGTTAGACCGGCTTGATCCATAGCCACCTTAACAAGCGCCATTTGTGCGTGAGTGCGTTGTGTTAAAAACCTTCCTTCTTTATCAACAACCATCCAGCGGCGGTCGTATTTTAATCCACGGTCTGTTATCTCTGACAATTGAAGTGATATCCCGCCAAGTGACTTAACGGGATAGACGTTTATCTCGCTTAAAAAGTATTCGCTCATTTAGACTTCTTCACTGTTTGGAGTTTGTGACGAAAATAATTATTAGAGTGATCCCGTTCAATCTTAAAGTTTCATCATTTAATCAACCTTAGCCATAGCATAAACGCGTGCGAAGACCATTTGTTTTATTTCAAAACTTTTAAGCTCACCAGAATCTCGCGCAGCATCGTATCACGTTTCTCTAGGGCTTCATCAAAAGTTTTTGCATCGATATTAAATGCGAAGAAAGAAACATCTTTTCCTTTTTCAACATATCCCACAATCCAGCCAATCCACGTTCCGTCTTCCTTCTCGCCGCCGCCGGTTTTAAATTTTAACACCGCGTGTTTGTATTCTTCCGAAGGCATTATTTTTTTTACAATGTCAACGTTCCGTTTAGAAACCGGAAGCCGATAATTGTAAAAACGCTTTAAGAATTCTATTTGTTCATCGGCAGAAATTTTAAGTGAATTGTCCAGCCAGAACATGTCAACATTCTTACCTATCGCTTGATTACCATAATTAAGGGCTGCCAGCCATTTTTTGTATTGGTCTAATCCAACTCTTCTTGCTATTTCCTGGTAGTAAGGAACAACCGAATACTTAAGCGCGGATATCATATTATGGTCGCGATTCCAATCTGCATTCCATCGTTTCGTACCGTCCCATTTGATCACAAAATTTTCATCCGGCGCAACACCAGTCTCTAGAGCAATTAACGAATTAGGAATTTTAAAAGTAGACTTTGGCGAAAATCTTTCCGCACATCTTGGTTCATTGTACCGGAAATATTTCCCGCTTTCTTTATCAAACAATATGAAAGCCGCGGTTTGACCTTTAAGTATTCCGGCAACGATAACTGAATCGGCACTCAAACTTTGTGTTTGTGCATTTAAAGCACTAAGCGGAGCGAATAACACAACGAGAAACACTTTGTTCAAAAAATTTTTCATGAGATTTCCTTCACCGATCCAATCGCCAATTAAAAACTTAAAACCGCGCCAATCAGACTTTTGTACTTGCTGGCAAAATCATTCCGTGGGAAAAGAAGAAGCAAAACGGAAGCGACGATGATACAATATTTCAATCGATTGTTTGTTGATCTCAAAGCCACAACAACCTCGCGGAGATAATTGATAAAATCAAAGCGGCGATGCAATAAATCTTTGATTTATTTGCGATGTAATTTATCGAAAAGAATTGAAACAGATAAGAAGGAAATGAAAGTTGACGACTCGCTAATTAGAATAGCCAACTATCTTTTTGCTGATCAGATTATCGAGACTGATTTTTCCAGAACCGTTTATCAAAAGAGTAGAAAGCATGATGAAGTAGTACAATGGAATTTCAAAACCGTTGTTACCGGCTTCAAATCCGTTTGGCAAATGAACGGTTACGATTGCAACTATCATTGTGATCATTAACGGGATTGAAATGAATCGCGTGGCTAAACCGAGCGTAAGCAGCACTACCCCAACGGCTTCTGTTGATGCAGCGAGATACGCATTGAGTGTCGGCGCCGGAATTCCGAGCGAACCAAACCATTCGGCAACACCGTTGATGTTGGACCACTTCATCGTTGCGGTGGTGTAAAATCCGTAAGCTAAAACAAGCCGCATAAACAAAAGCGGGAGATCACCAAGCTTTTTAATAAGGCGAACCATCGTAAAGTAAAGTTGTACGATTCCATTGTTTTTCATTTTCTAAATCCCACAATAAATTGTTTTTCTCTTAGCTCATCCAAAAATGGGAGCGTGTTGTTAATTAAAATTTCTTTTCCTATCCCGAATATTTTTTCGGCATCGGTCAACAAATCAATCAGCGTTTCGTCAGAGCCGTTCAATTTTTCGATAAGCCGCGCAAAGAAAAAAGACAAATCGATGAACTGCACTTTTCCCGTGTTGGGTTCTCTAAAAATGAGAACGTAATATTCTTTAGCATCGTCCTCCGAAATTTCATTTGGGTTCTTGAGATGAACCGGATAATTCAGTTGGAGAAGCTTAAACTCCGGATTAAAGGAAATCAAGTCGTCCAGCCAAGCGCCGTTGATTCGCGCTGCCGGAAAAGTTTTATCTTCCATCATGTAAACTTCGATCTCGGTCCACTCGAACAAGAGAAGCTCTTCGAGAAAAACGTATTTGCTCTTTAGCTCAAGTTCCGATTGTTCCACAAACTGATAAAACTCGAACGGCATCTGCCAGATTGAATTTGACTTGCATTCATGCGAACTAAAAAACGTATTCACCAAATCGTTCCATTCTTCATCGGAAAGCAGATCGAGCGTAAGCGGAAACGCCGACTGAAGCGTGTCGTCGATTACATTGTAAACCAACCTGCGGTAATGATGCACGCGGTTGTCGGTCAATCCTTTTATCGGCAGCAATTCACCGGTGCGGCAATAATGCGCAAGGTTGCTCTGCTGAGTGTAAGTGTCGTTATGCAATAGATTGTTCATAAGTCCACGCTTTCTTACAAATGTTTTCAAGACGATCTAATTCCGTTTGCAATTCATGAAGTTCCGGAATGTTGAAATCTCTTTCAAGCAAAACCGGAACTTGATTAGGAAGTTTTCGAACCGTGAAATCAAACAAATCGTAAACGGGATCAATGATCGGTTCGCTGTGTGTATCGATAATAAGATCCGGCGCCACCTGTTCGTGTCCCGCCATGTGAATGTACTCAACTTTATCGAGCGGAAGATTTTCTATAAACTGTTTCGCGTCATAATTATGATTAAAGGCATTCACGTAAATGTTGTTCACGTCCAACAAAAGATTGCAGTCAGCTTCTTTAACAATCGAGCTGATGAATTCGACTTCGCTCATCTCGGCGGCGACCGGCGTATAATACGAAACTATTTCGATGGCAATTTTTCTTTCAAGAAACTCCTGAACCTCTTTGATCCGTTGCGAGATATGAGCTACGGCGTCCCACCGGAATGGAATTGGAAGAAGGTCGTACAGATGAGCGTTGTCGCATTTGGAGTAGCTCAAATGTTCGGAATAAATTTTAATGTTGTACTCGAGTAAGAAGTTTTTTACTTCGGCAAGAAAATTCCAATCAAGCTCATCGGGACTTCCGATAGAAAGCGAAAGTCCATGCGAATAGACCGGATATTTTTCGGCAACTTGCTTAAAAACTTTTTTCCAGTAGCCGCCGATTCCCATCCAGTTTTCAGGTGCGACTTCAACAAAAGAAGGAGCTAAATTTTTTCCTTCGAGAAATTCTTCCGCAAAATCTTTTCTGAATCCGATTCCCACATGCTCAATTTTATTTTCCATTGCTAACGCCCGCAAGTTTAAGTTTGGCTCGGTCAAGACCGAGCCGTTAAGATTGATAATTATTTCTTATCTGCTTTTTGTGTTTCATGTGCCGGGGCTTTTGATTCGGATTTTTTATCTCCGCATTTTCCCTCGCCACACTTTGCGTCTTTGGCTTTACTTTCCATTTTATCACCGCTTGATGCTTTTGCGTCCATCTTTTTTTCACCGCACTTGGCATCTTTAGCTTTGCCTTCCATTTTCTTATCTCCGCTCTTGCCTTCGCCGCATTTTGCGTCTTTGGTTTTTGCGTCCGATGCCGGTTTCGCATCCGACTTGCTGTCGCTCTTGTTACCGCATTTCATTTCAAGATTGCGTTCGGCTGAAGTGTTCAACAATAGAGATCTCAATTCAGCTCCGGTACCGAGATTGTGGTAATCAAAAAGATCTACCGCGTTGATTGTCTTTGGTGCGCCAACGCCAAGCAAAGCGCCCGCAATGATTGAGCCGGTGAGAAGAAGCTTCTTGGATGTGTTATTTGTATTTCCCATTGTGAATCCTTTCGTTTAGTTGGTTAAATAATGAATGACACTGATATAGACGTTGGGTTTTTTCAAACCTTACACAGGTGAAAATTATTTTGGGGAGGTTTCCCTTTCGATGAGTTGTTCTAAGTTTGTCTTATCGGTACTGCTCAATTCCGCGTTTGTGTGAAGATGTTTTATTTCAATTGCCAAGTACCGGCTTTGTTTATAAAACAACTTACAAAACCCGCATATCAAAAGATGCATGAAAAGTTTTACCCTCTCTGCAATCGAGAGTTTATGCTCTTCTTTTTTGGAAATATATAATGTTGCTTCTTTGCACGTTATCATAAATGTCTGGGGCATCATTTCGTAAACCATTTTTTTTCTAGACAACTTCGTAACTGAAGCTTTGCCCGATGCATTACCACCCAATAGTTAGACGAACTAATCTGCAATTCCTTACAAATTTCGTCCGATTCTTTTTCGTCCAAGTATTTCATTGTAAAAACTATTCTCATCAACTCGGAAAGTTTGTTCAGACATTTATTCAAAATCTCATGAAACTCTTCCGATTCGACAGGCGCTTTGTAATCTGTTTTCCAATCGTTCGGATACGCGGATTCTTTCCAGTGGTCTTCTTCATCAAAATATTCACTCGCGGATTCCATCAACTGATCGACTTCAGAAATTAACGACGAAGCTTTCTTTCTGTAATGATCGATAATTTTATTCTTGAGAATTGTGAAGAGCCAGTTCTTCTCGGAAATTTCCCCTCTGAATCTTTCGGTGTTTCTGAGCGCGGCAAGAAAAGTTTCCTGAATAAGATCCTTTGCCGTTTCTTCATCGTTAACGCGAAGCACCGCAAAACGGTAGAGGGTGTCGGAGTAGTTTTTAACCCACTCTTTGGGTTTGAGCGTGTTTTCAGTCTGCGTCAAGGAGTAAACTTTCTATTTCTGTTTGAATGACTTAACATAATTCTTCGTGAAGTCGCTTAAGACCAACTTGCCGCTGATCTCCGCGCGCTGTTCAAGAAGCGCATCCCAGTTATTTGTACCTTCCCAAAAAACTTTTTTCATCTCTGAGATTGCTTCAGGATTACAGCTTCCAATTTTTCTTGCAAGCTCGGCAACCGCTTCGTCTAAATCATGAACAGTGGAAAAAACTTTTGTAAATAATCCGTTCTGCTTTGCCCAGAAGGCATCGTGCCATTCGGCATCAACTGCCATTGTAATGAAGGCAGTCTTTCCAATTTTTCTCTCGATGGCAGGACCGACTACAAACGGGCCGATACCGAGCTGAAGTTCGCTCAATCTAACCGAAGCTTCGCTCGTTGCTAACGTGTAATCAGCCGTTGCTGCAATTCCAACTCCGCCGCCAACAGCTTTTCCCTGAACGCGCGCAATTATCAGCTTCGGACATTTCCTCATTGCGTTCAGCAACCGCGCAAATCCCATAAAAAATTCTTTGCCGGTTTTGAAATCTTTGATTTCCAAAAGTTCATCGAATGAAGCGCCCGCGCAAAAGGTTTTGTCCCCTTCGCTTCTAATCACAATTACGTTAATATCTTTTCTTTCTCCGGCGCGAAGGATCGCTTCCGTCATTTCCTTCAGCATTTTGCCGGGAAGTGAATTGCTTTTCGGATGTGAAAAATTAATCGAAGCAATATGATTGTTAATCGAAACGGTAACTTTACCATTGCGTTCCATCTACGCCTCCTTCTTCGTATGAGTATCGATTCCGTTTACTATATATTCTATATCAGCAATATTATCAACCATAAAATCGGGTTCCGATTTTTGAAGTTCCTCCTTAGTTCTGTATCCGTATGTAACCGCACACGTTTTTGATCCGGCGTTCTTTCCGCATTGAATATCCATTTCGGAATCTCCGACTACCAATGTTTTGCTAACATCGATTTTCAAATATTCGCAAATTTTCAGCAGCGGTTCGGGCGATGGTTTGTGCGCTATGCCCGGTCTTCGTCCCATCACTTCATCAAATTTATCGTAAAGATTGAAATGTTTCAGAATTAATTCAGCCTGTTCTTGCGCTTTAGTGGTAAGAAGAGAAATTTTAATTCCTTTGCCCATCAGGACATCAATTGTGTCTTTTGCGCCGTTATAAACGCTGGATGACTGGATGAAATTAAAATAAACCGATTTGTAAATACCGATAAATTCTTCAAAGTCCGGCACATTGATCTTGAAGTCGTTGAATATATCGACAAAGTGAATGCCGATCTTGCCGTAAAATTTTTCGCGAGGCATTTCTCCCGGAATGTTCATTCTTCTTAAAGTATCAACGGTTGCTTCGTAAATTGTTTCGTGCGAACTAACCAGCGTTCCGTCCAGATCAAATACAACAAGTTTGATGTTCATCTAAAGGTTGAGATAAGTTTTACTTAAAAATACTGATTTGCAGATTAAAAGTAGAGACGCTTGAACCATTGTAAAATCTTAATTCAAGCGTCTTATCAATAAAAAGTTATAATGCGGCTGCTAAATTGTCCACGCGCCAAGTATAATGCCGAAAAATAGAATTACAATCAAGTGATAACCGGAATCTACCAGCAGCAATTTTTTAGATCTGCCTTCAAACAAAGAATTAATTGCCATCGGCGCGGCAATGAATCCGAGCCAGCATAAAAATGATAAACGAATTCCTTCCGAGACTGTGCTCGCATTGCTGTGAGCCATCAATTGCGCCAACGAGTAAGCTATAAACAAATGCCCTATGAACGATAAACCAAAAGTCTTAACCGGATTAAATCCTTTTTTTAATTCTTCTTCCGTTTTATCGACTGCCTCCATCCAAGTTCTGCCTAAAACATTCGGACTATACCATAACCCGCCAATCCCCATCGAAACAACCCCGCAAACCAAAACCGCCCAATAGTTAACTTGAAGTATTACAGGCATTTAATATTCTCCCTTGGTTAAATGAATTTATTCTTCTTTATAAATTTTTATTTCAGGTTTGCCGTCGCTGAGATGATAACCGCGGTACATGCCCGCAGTGTTGAACGGCATTGCAATATTTCCGTTTTTATCGATTGCGATTATTCCGCCGTCGCCGCCAAGCTGCGGAAGTTTTTTCATGATAACTTCATTTGCGGCTTCTTTGAGAGATAAATTTTTGTAAGCCATCAACTCGGAAATGTCGCGCGCAACACTCAGACGAATGAAATACTCTCCCCATCCGGTACCGGAGACCGCACACGTGTTATTGTTGGCGTAGGTTCCGGCACCTATGATCGGTGAGTCTCCAACGCGGCCGAATTTTTTCATCATCATTCCGCCGGTTGATGTGCCCGCGGCAAGATTTCCATCTTTATCGAGCGCAACACAACCAACTGTTCCGTGTTTATCGTCATTCGATTGCTTTTGCATTTTCTCTTTCATCTTAAGATACTGATCGTAGCGTTCCTTAACGATGAAGTAGCTGTTGTCAACAAGTTCAATTCCGTTTTCTTTGGCAAACTCTTCGGCACCGTCTCCCATCATCAACACGTGCGGCGATTTTTCCATTACCAATCGCGCGAGTGAGATCGGATTTTTAATATGCTTAACTCCGGCAACGGCTCCCGCCATCAAAGTTTTTCCATCCATAATCGACGCATCGAGTTCGGCGGTTCCTTTTTCAGTAAGCACTGCGCCTTTACCGGCATTAAACAGTGGCGAATCTTCCATAATGTTTATTACCTTTTCAACGGCATCGAGACATTTGCCGCCGTTTTCCAAAATCTTGTAACCGGTTTCCAATGCCTCGGTGAGTTTTGAAACATACTCGGCTTCCTTTTCGGGAGTCATGTTCTTTTTCAGAATTGTTCCGGCGCCGCCGTGAATTACCAAACCGAATTTTTGCGATTGTGAAAAGGCGGGCTGAGACAGAAAAATCAAAACAAGAAATAACTTTACGATGAGATTGAATCTCTTGAATACACGCACCATTTTGACTTCGTCCTTACTAATTGCAACTGAAATTATCCTCTCAAACGATAAAAAGCAATCTTTAGTGCAGTATTTATCTTGAAATAAAATTACGCTTTCATGAATTTAAGACTATGAAAATGTCGCGAACATAATTTAAATTTGTTTCAACTATATCATCAATCAAATTTGCCGGAGAGGTAAAATGAGAATTGCTAATCGAACGTTGAAAACCATTATGCTGTTTTCGCTGATGCCGCTGTTTGTTTTTGCACAAAGTAAAAAATCCAAAGCCGACCAATATGAATTCAAGATGTTTTATGAAATAAAAACGACTCCCGTTAAGAACCAGGCAAAGACCGGAACGTGCTGGTCGTTTGCAACAACATCTTTCGTTGAAACGGAAATAATGCGCCTGGGAAAAGGAGAACACGTTCTCTCGCCAATGTTCAACGTCCGTTATGCTTATCCGCCGAAGGCAGAAAATTACATCCGCTACAGCGGGCTAACTAATTTCGGAATGGGCGGACAGGCGCACGATGTAATGAATATAATCAGAGAATACGGATTTGTGCCGGAAGAAGTTTATTCCGGCAAACAAATTGGCGAAGAAGATTATAATCACGGTGAAATGGATGCCGTGTTAAAGGCAATTATTGACGCAGTGAACAAAGACAAAGGCGGAAAAATTACGCCCGTTTGGCAAAAGGTTTTCGAATCAGCGCTAAATATTTATCTCGGTGTGCCGCCAAAAGAATTTACATATCAAGGAAAAACTTACACTCCAAAAAGTTTTGTCGAAGCGATGGGATTCAATCCCGATGATTATATTGAACTGACTTCGTTCACACATCATCCATTCTATAAACAATTTGATCTTGAAGTGCCTGACAATTGGAGTAAAGGATTGTACTATAATATCCCAATTGATGACTTAATGAAAATTATGAATAACGCTCTCGCTAAAGGTTATTCAGTTGCATGGGACGGCGATGTAAGCGAGAAGGGTTTCAGTCGCAAAAAAGGTATTGCGCTTGTGCCAGCCGCCGATGAAGCAACAGACGATTCGAAGAAAGACGAGGAAGACGCCGAACTGCCTGCAAAAGAAAAAGTTGTAACGCAGGAAATGCGGCAAGAAACTTTTGACAATCGCACAACAACCGACGACCATTTAATGCACATCACCGGATTGGCGCAAGATCAGAACGGAGATAAATTCTATTACACTAAAAATTCATGGGGAACGAAAGACAAGAAGTACGGCGGTTATTGGTATATGTCGGTGCCTTACGTTCGCCTGAAAACAATTGCCATTATGGTTCATAAAGATGCGATACCGGCAGAGATCAAAGAAAAATTGAGAATTGCGAATTGAGAATTTAGAATATTCTGGTTAAATATTACTTGTCGAACCGCTTAAGATGTTGGGAAAATTCTTAAACTGAATTCTATTTTGGTTTTATTTGATTAACTTTTTCATTTTCTCAATTTCATCGCGGAGATTTGCTGCGCGTTCAAATTCCAAATCCTTCGCCGCGGTCAACATTTCTTCCGTCATCTGCTCAAGCAGTTCTTTGCGCTGATCGTTCGTCATAAATTTTATAACCGGTTCGGCAACTTTAAGAAATGTGGATTCTTCTTTTTCGTAATCTCTTTTCCGCACGTCGGCAATAGAAGTTGACGACATGATTTCTTCGACGCTCTTGAAAATCGTTGTCGGTGTAATGTTGTGTTGTATATTATACTCAGCTTGAAGTTTGCGGCGCCGGTTGGTTTCTTCTATTGTCTTCCGCATCGACTCGGTGATTTTATCGGCATACATGATAACTTTACCGTTCACGTTGCGCGCGGTACGTCCAGCCGTTTGCATTAGCGATCTTTCGCTGCGTAGGAATCCTTCTTTATCCGCATCAATGATTGCCACAAGTGAAACTTCCGGCAGATCCAACCCTTCGCGAAGCAAATTCACGCCGACAAGCACATCAAAATCGCCGATTCGAAGATCGCGAATAATTTCTACGCGCTCGAGTGCATCAACTTCACTGTGAATGTAGCGGACTTTTATTTTCAGCTTGTCGAGATAATCACTCAAGTCTTCCGCCATTTTTTTTGTTAGCGTTGTCACCAGCACACGTTCTTTCAATTCAACGCGCTTTCTGATCTCGCCAATCAAATCGTCTATCTGCGTTTTCACCGGACGAATTTCAATTCCCGGATCGAGTAATCCAGTCGGACGAATAACCTGCTCAACAAAAACACCTTGGCTTTTTTCGAGCTCATAACTTGCCGGCGTAGCGCTGACATAAATCACTTGATTGGTCAACGTATCATACTCTTCAAATTTGAGCGGACGGTTATCAAGCGCCGACGGAAGACGAAATCCGTATTCAACCAAAACTTCTTTTCGGGAACGGTCGCCGTTGTACATGCCGCGTATTTGAGGAAGAGTAACGTGGGATTCATCTATTATTAACAGAAAGTCTTTCGGAAAATAATCAAACAAGCAATAGGGGCGCGAGCCTGCCGAACGCCCGTCCATGTGACGTGAATAATTTTCTATGCCCGAACAGTATCCGATCTCGCGCATCATTTCAATATCAAACTTTGTACGCTGCTCTAGCCGTTGCGCTTCAACATATTTTTCTTGCGACCAAAAATACTGAAGCCGTTCTTTCAATTCTGCTTCGATGGTTTGAATTCCCCGGTTCACCTGGTCCTTCGTAGTAACAAAATATTTTGCGGGATAAATTGCCGATGTTTCGACCTCTTGAATTACATCACCGGTTATCGAATCAATTATCGAGAGACGTTCGATTTCATCACCCCAGAATTCGACTCGTATCGCCTCCTCGTACTGGTATGCCGGTATAATTTCAACGACATCGCCGCGAGCACGGAATGTTCCGCGCGTAAAATCTGCATCGTTGCGTGTGTAATAAATGTCTATCAAGCTGCGCAAAAGTTTTTTGCGCTCGATCGTCTGCCCTTTTCGCAAAAACATAATTTGGCGCGCGTACTCATCCGGTGCGCCGATACCGTAAATACAGCTTACGCTGGCAACTATAATTACATCGTTCCGACCCTCTATCAGCGAAGTTGTTGCTTTCAATCGTAAGCGGTCAATTTCTTCGTTCACGGAAAAATCTTTTTCGATGTAGAGATCGCGCTTAACAACGTACGCTTCCGGCTGGTAGTAATCATAATAGCTGATAAAAAATTCAACTGCATTGTTCGGGAAGAACGATTTGAATTCGGAATAGAGCTGCGCCGCAAGAGTTTTGTTGTGAGAAATTATCAGCGTCGGACGGTTGTACTCTTTTATGATATTGCTCATCGTGTACGTTTTACCGCTGCCTGTTACGCCAAGCAAAACCTGATGTTTGTCGCCGCGCTTCAATCCTTCAAGTAATTCGGCAATTGCTTTCGGTTGATCGCCTGCTGGCTGATAATTAGAAACTAATTCGAATTTGTTCATGTTGTCTTTAAAGTAGTGCCGTGAATATATGAAATCATTTCCTATGGAAACGGAATTTCACGCTGAAAAATTTCTGTACAAAAACTTACCTCAGAAATACTGAAAAAAATATTTAATTTTACTGGCAAAGAAAGCGTGTGCTTGGGAATTAGCAAATGACAATTCAAGAAACACAGGAACAAATCGTTAACGAGTTCGATCAGTTCGTCGAATGGGAAGACAAATACAAACGAATCATCGATCTTGGCAGAGAACTTCCTTCGATGAACGAGTCGTACAAAACGGAAAAGTATAAACTGAGCGGCTGTCAATCGCAAGTTTGGATTAACGCAAAACTTGAAGACAATAAAATATTTTTTGAAGCCGACAGTGATGCGGCAATTGTAAAGGGTTTGGTTGCGCTCTTGATAAAAGTTTATTCCGGTCACGCGCCGGAAGAAATACTTTCCTCACCGCCGGAGTTTGTCAAGAAGATCGGAATAGATAATCACCTTTCTCCAACACGCAAAAATGGTCTCGGCGCAATGATGAAACAGATTCAGATGTACGCAGTAGCTTATAAAACGTTGGCGACAAGAAATAAGACGTGAAAAGTCAAATGTGAAAAGTGAAACGAAAAAATCTCCGCTCTAAAACTCTACTCTCAAACACTATATGCTCTACGTTCATGCACTCTCATTTGTGCTGCCCAATCAATCCTTCTTCAAGACACTGGTTGCATTCGAACTGTAAAGTGATGTGGTGAATTCCGAATTTTGATTCGAGCATCTTTTCAATTTTCATTCTTAACGTATCGCTTTGACTTATTTTCATGTCGTTCACATTCACGTGCGCTTCAAGATGAATGTCGTTATCGCCCACCATCCACAAATGAATATGATGAATGTCGTCAACTTCGGAAAATTTTTCCACTTCGTTTTTGATATCCTCCAAAGAAATTTCCGGCGGCGCGCCTTCCATCAGTACATGAATCGCTTCGCCAAGTATTAGGTAGCATTCACGCATAATATAGATTCCGATCAGAACGGTCAGCAGCGAATCAATCCAAGTAATATTCCAAACCGCGATTGCAATTCCGCCGAGAATAACGGCAACAGAGGAAACCGAGTCGCTCAAAAGATGCATGTACGATGATCTAATGTTCAAGCTGGTTTTCGAATCGCGTTTCAAAAGAAGTGTCCCGGCAGCATTTGCAGCCAAACCAATCGCGGCAACAATTGTCATTATGCCCGCTTCAATTTTTCCGGGCTCGTAAAATCTTTTGAACGCTTCGTAGAAGAGAAATCCGTAAATCACGATTAACACAGAAGCGTTGATAACGGCGGCAAGAATTTCCGCGCGCTTCAATCCGAATGTGTGACGGTGGGAATTATCCCGCCTTTTCAATTTTATAGCGATGTAAGAAATGATAATGGAAAGTGCGTCGCTGAAATTATGCAACGCGTCGGAAATAAGCGCAAGACTTCCGGAAATCAATCCGCCGACGATTTGAACTGCCGTAATTACAAAATTCAACAGCATTGTAATTATCAGCCGTCCGGTTACACTATTTAGCGAATGTTCGTGCGAATGATTATGAGTCACTTTATTCTTTTCCGCCCGCCGTGTCGGACAGGCAATTTTTTCTTAAATTAGAACGCCGCTTCGTAAAAATGTGAATCGAGACAATGAAAAACAAATTTTATAATGACTTTGATTTTGAACGATTGAAACCAAGCACGCGCGAAAACGATTACCGTTCACCGTTTCAAATCGACCGCGATAGAATTATTCATTCGTCGGAGTTCAGGCGTCTTCAGGGTAAGACACAAGTTTTTTTGCCTGGCGAATATGATTTTTATCGGACGCGGTTAACTCACTCTATTGAAGTGGCACAAATCGGCAGATCGATCTGCAGTTTTCTTCTTTCGAAAGAAAAAGATTTGTTGAACGAAGAATATTTTATTGATGAGGATTTAGTTGAGTCTATTTGTCTTTCTCACGATCTCGGTCATCCGCCGTTTGGACACGCGGGCGAAAGAATTTTGAACAAGCTGATGAAAAAATACGGCGGCTTTGAGGGAAACGCTCAAACGTTACGTCTTATTACCGAAATTTTTTATCGTCACGAGGATCACCATCGCGGAATGAATCCAACGCGCGCATTTCTTGACGGTATCTTGAAATACAAGGCGCCGTACAAACGTTTCAAGAATCCGGAGAATCATTTCATCTACGATGATCAAACAAAGTATATCGATTTTATTTTCGGCGGAAAGAAAACGCCGCGAATATTTACGTCGCCCGAAAAGTTAAATCAATTTCAAAGCATAGAATGCCAAATAATGGATTGGGCGGACGACACCGCTTACGCGATCAACGATTTAGTTGACAGCATTGCCGGCGGTTTTCTCACAATTCCAAAACTTATCCGGTGGCAGAATCAAAATAATTTAACAAAGCAGCAATTGCAGATCGTTCAGGAAATTATAGAATGGATTGAGTCCGGCAACTATAAGCCCAAGTTCGGCGCACAGATCGGCGAGTTCGTCCGCGCAGTTGGTCTGAAAGAAAGAAAAACGTTTCTGGATAAGCTTACCAATCGTTACAAATTTACACTCGTCGTTGAAAAAGAAATTTTTGACAAGGCGCAGATTTACAAGAAGATCGCTGTTGATCTTGTGTTCCGTTCGTCGCAGCTTCATCAAATTGAATTCAAGGGCAACAGCATGATCGAATCACTCTTCAAACTATTTGAAGAAAATTATATTAAATCGTTCGGCGATAGAAAGCTTCTGCCGAACTTCAACGATCGATTAATCCGTTCGGCAAAAACAAAATCCGACCGGGCGCGAATGGTATGCGACAACATTTCCGGCGCAACCGATTCATACGCCATGCGGATGTATCGGCGTCTGTTCGATCCGGAATACAGTTCGCTTGCAGATTTAGTTTGATCATTTCCATTTCGAACTTTTTTTACAGTAATTGAATTTCTTATAAAAGCTCCATGGCTAATTCAAAAATAACATTGCACGAAAGCGAATTGCGATATAACAGACTCCTCCAATACTTAACTGATTATATTTATACCGTAAAGGTCGAAGGCGGTAAAGCCGTTGAGACTTATCACGGGCCGGGATGTTTTACCGTCACCGGTTATGCGTCGGAAGATTATCTTGCCGATCCCGATCTTTGGTACAGGATGGTTCACGAAGACGACAAAGCCGCTGTTCTTGATCAAGCCAATAAAGCGCTTGCCGGCATTGAAGTAAAACCTATGGAACACAGAATTATTCACCGCGACGGTTCTTTGCGATGGGTTCGCAATAGTATTGTCCTATCAAAAGATTCGTTGGGCACGCTGCTTTCGTACGACGGATTGATAAACGACATCACCGAACTCAAAGAAGCTGAAGAGGAAACAGAATCAAAACGTCGTCAGTTGATTCAAGCCGACAAAATGGTTTCGCTCGGGACAATGGTAAGCGGCATCGCCCACGAAATAAATAATCCTACCAACTTTGTTCTTCTAAACGCGCGGTTTCTTCAAAAAGTTTGGGATGATATTCTGCCTGTGCTCAGAGAATATTCCCAACAGCATGACGACTTTGCCGTGGCGGGATTCCAAAGCTCGAAAGCTAAAGGAAAAGTAAAACAGTCTTTGGATGGAATTGTTCATGGTGCTCTTAGAATTCAAAAGATTACAAAAAGTCTCACCAACTTTGCGCGCATTGATGCCGGAGAGCTTGATCAGCTTGTCGATCTCAAAAGTGTGATGAGCAATGCGATTCTTCTAACCGAAAACGAAGTGAAAAGATCGACCGATAATTTTTGGGTTTATTATAATACCGAACTTCCCGCAATAAAAGGAAACGCCCAGCAGCTGGAACAGGTGCTTATAAATCTTATTAACAATGCCTGCCAATCGCTCACAAATAAAAATCAGAGAATCTCAATCGATCTCGGCGTTGACGCAACCGGTAATTTTATTTGTATTGAAATCAAAGATGAAGGCACCGGAATCGAAAAAGAAAATCTCAAAAATATTTTTGATCCATTCTTCACAACAAAAAGAGGAACCGGCGGAACAGGTTTGGGTTTGTACATCTCATACAATATCGTTAAAAGTCACGGCGGTGATTTGATTATCAAAAGTGAAAAAGGCAAAGGAACGGTTTGCAAAATAAAACTTCCTATTAATTAACGGAGTACTAAAAATGGCTGCGGCTGAATTTCCATCTCTTCCCGTGCTGTTGGTTGACGACGAACAGCAATTTCTTCTCAGCGCTGAGTTGACGCTGACTGCGAGTGGGATTAACAACATAAAAACTTTATCGGACAGCCGTGAAGTTCTTCCTCTTCTTGAAAAAGAAGAATTTTCAATAATTGTTTTGGATATAAACATGCCGTACATGACCGGTCTGGAGTTAATTCCGCGGATTGTGGAAAGAAATCCATTCGTTCCAATTGTTGTTGTTACGGCGATTAATGATGTTGATAGTGCGGTCAAATGTATAAAAGCAGGCGCATTCAATTACCTTCTTAAGCCGGTTGATGAAACGCGTCTTGTTACAACGATCAGAAGCGGGTTGGATCTGCGCGACGTTCGTGACGAGAACAAACGTTTGAAAGATTATCTGCTGAAAGACAAACTTGAAAATCCCGAAGCGTTTCGGGAAATAATTACGAAGAGCAATTCGATGCGTGCTATTTTTAAATACATCGAAGCGATTTCGAAAACGATGCTTCCTGTTCTCGTTACCGGCGAAACGGGAGTTGGCAAAGAATTAATCGCGCGGTCGATTCACCGTCTAAGCAAAAGAAAGGGCGAGATGGTTGAGTTGAACGTGGCAGGAGTAGATGATAATTTATTTTCAGATACTTTATTTGGCCACAAACGCGGCGCGTTTACAAATGCGGAAAGCGACCGCAAAGGAATGATCGAGCAAGCGGAGAAAGGAACATTGTTCTTGGATGAAATCGGCGACTTAAGTTTGGAATCCCAAGTCAAACTGCTTCGGTTAATTCAAGAAGGAAAATATTATCCGCTGGGGTCGGATATGGCAAAACTTGCCGATGTCAGAATCATTTGCGCCACAAACAAAAATGTTGAAGAATTGCGCGACAATAATTCTTTCCGAAAAGATCTTTACTACCGGCTGCAGACACATCTGATACATATTCCGTCCTTGCGTGAACGCAAGGGCGATATCCCGCAGTTGATAAATCATTTTCTGGAAAAAGCATCGGTGCGGCTTAACAAAAAGAAACCGGCTGTTCCGAAAGAAATATACACGATCCTTTCCAGTTACAACTTCCCGGGGAACGTTCGCGAACTTGAGGGAATTATTTTTGACGCAGTTAGCGTTCATTCGTCCGGTATTATGTCTCTGGAATCAATTCGAGAAAAAATTTTTCCTAAGGAGAGAGGAAAAGAATTTTTTGCCGAACAACAAACAGAGATCGCCGAAGAAAAAATTCAATTCGGCGAGCAACTGCCGTCACTTGATGAAGCCGATGATCTGCTGATAAAGGAAGCTCTGAAGCGGAGCGACGGAAACCAAACCATAGCCGCCGATTTACTTGGCATAAGCAGAAGAGCGCTTAATAACCGGCTTAATAGAAAAAAAGAATCGTAATTTTTTCAGCAATAAATGGGTGCCACATTTCTGCTCATGTTTTCCTCAAATTGCTTTAAAGACGCACCAGTAATTTCATGACGCCTGCAAACATTTTTTCCATAAATCGTTTCGTTAAACAGAATTAACCGTCTTGCACCACTTTGGCATTTCAATTGAAAAGTAAAAAGCAAATAACTTTTTAACAAAATAGAAAGGATACAATATGAAAACGAAATATGTTATTAATTTATTTGCTGCCTTTTTGATATTGGCTTTTACCGCAACAGCATTTGCTCAAGAGCCTGGAAACGCTAAACCATTCAGCGACAAGTTGGTAGTAGGCACCTTAAACGCGATGAACAACAGTTTGCCGGCAGTAGTTGAATCGTCTTTGTTTGTAACACTTGAACTAAAAGACAGATACCCGCAAGAGAACTACGCTAAAATTCTCGAACGTCTTGAAGACTTGTCGAAAAACGGTTCTACTCTTGCGATAAGATACAAAGCTGGTTTAGCGGCAATATATTTTAATTTCTACGACCAGTTCAAAGACATAAAAATTTCCGATAAGGAAAATCAGGATCAGTATTTCAGATTGATCACCAGCAGAATTCAAAACAATTACTTTGTACTGAATTAAAAACTTGTGCCTCAAATGACGTCAATGGGCCCGGCTTAAAGATAAAAGTCGGGCTTGTTGTTTTAAACACCGCTCAACGAAGCTATTACTAAATCAATATTTTTTACGTTCTGATAAAACGCCAACAGCTTGTTAAGCACATCATCCACAATGGAGTCCGGGCACGAGGCGCCGCTTGTTACTGCAATTGTGATTTGATCTTTTGCAGGCAGGTATTCTTCCGTAACAATTTCTTTGTGTAAGCCAAGATCAAAATGGCTGATTAACTTTTCCGAAATTATTTTTTCGACATCAGAGATAAAGTAGGTGTCAAATCTCTGTTCGAGTAGCTCAACTAGATGTGATGTGTTTGAACTGTTATAGCCGCCGACAACAACGGCAAGATCGGCGTGTTCTTTTAGCAATCCGAGTGTCGCGCTTTGATTATCATTCGTTGCATAGCAAAGCGTATCGTGTGTATCCGCAAAATGCTCTTTTATGTTTTCGTCGCCGTATTTCTTGATCATTGCCTCACGGAAAAGATCGGCAATCTCTTGGGTCTCGCTTGAAAGCATGGTCGTTTGGTTCACAACGCCGATTCGTTTTAGGTCGCGGTTAATATCAAAACCCGCCGAAAATTTTCCGTCGAAAAACTCGTAGAAGTCACGATCTGATTTTTCTTTCAGAATGACACCGGATAAAAATTTCGCTTCCTCCAGATTTCGAACAATCAGCGCTTTAGAGTTTTGAATGCTATGAGAAAAAGTCGCGCGGGTCTCTTCGTGTTTTGCCTTTCCGTGAATGATGATTGTATAATTCTGTTTACCAAGTTCCTTCGAACGCGTCCAGACTTTTTCAACAAACGGACATGTCGTGTTGAACTTAACTATGTCTATTCCTTTTTGCTTTAGAATGTTTTCCGTTTCGATCGTGGTGCCGAATGCAGGGATTATTACGATGTCCTTTGAGGTGATGTCGCTCCAATCAATTAGCAGATTCCCATAATTGTCGGAAATGAATTGAATCCCCCTGCTCAAGAGATCCAAATTCACTTGGGGATTATGAATCATCTCACTCAAGAGAAAAATTCTTTTGTCCGGGTTTTCCTCGAAAGTTTTATATGCAATCTCAATCGCATTTTCAACGCCGTAACAAAAACCGAAATGACGCGCTATCAAAAATTTAACCGGTCCAAAATCCAGAACCGTTGGCGAAAAATCTTTCTTTCGCGGATCATCGGATTTGCGAAGTTCTTTTATCCTTGAAATTATTGGACTGCGGTAACGCAACGGTATATCAAATTTTTTCATCTGTTGTAAAAAACCAATCGCTCTCTATTTCAACTTTGATTTTATCTGACTTTCCAAGAAATCTACCTGTGCGACAAACGATTGATAATTTTTATCGCTGCGCCCGGCATCGCGGCATTTTTCCAGAGTTTTTAGCGCTTCCTTAAAATTGTTCTGCTGGAAAAGAACTTTCGCCTTAACAAAATACGGGTAGTATGCGCCATCAAGAGAAATCGCTTTGTCCGCCCATTGCAAAGCTTCATCCAAAAACATTTCATTGTCTGCGGCATAATTGGCGCTCTCTGCATAAACTTGCCAATTATCGGGCTTGGAAGCAATTGCTTCTTTAACTTTTGCGTGGACCTGGTTCATTAAATCAACTTCTGCTTTAAAACTTATTTGAAGATTTTCCCAGTTCATTAAAACATCAACCGAATTATCAGTTAGATTAGAAAAAGAGAATTGGAGTCGTTCAGTAAAATTTCCCTTTACAGGTTTAACGGTGAATCTCAGCAAATCGTCTTCCTGTTTGTAATTGAACGCGCCCCACTGTTTATCAACCTTATTAAGAACTACTGTCCATGCATCCGTAGTCGGTATTGTAAACAATGAATATTTTCCAGCGGGGACTTTATTTCCATCAAGTGTTACGTCGGTTGTAAATTGGATTGTTGTTGCTTCGTTTGCGCCGGTTCGCCAAACTTGATTGTATGGAACCAATCCGCCCCAAATTGTTCTCCCCTTAACACCCGGACGACAGTAGTCAATTGTTATGTTAGTATATCCAATCGTTTGCGAGACGCTCGCCTTGGGGCTAAGTCTTGGCAAATCAACTTGAGCGAAAATTGTCCCGGTTGCTAAAAGCATAAAAGCAAAGTATCGGCTTTTCATTTCATCTCCCACATAATTTACTTACTAAACAATTTTTATTAGGAAGGAAGTTTCTTTTCAGTCCACCGTATTAAACTCTTGTTTAAGATAAAAAGAAGGACTTTGGAATTCCACACACTTCAAAACAGAAATGCGCCTAATTGTTTTTATTAAATGCTTGAAAGTCTTTCTCATCAATATGTCCATTGAACGTAAGAAATAACCGCTCGCAAAAAATATTTAGACGAAAACCACATTATTCCTAAAATAATACGCGAATAACCGCATTAATTTAAATTAATTTACGCAAGTCTTGACAAATGCCTTATTTAATTATATAATGAGTCCAAAATTACTTAATTATTTATTATTTGCAATCAAACAACCTAATATACATAAACAATGTGAGGATAACATGAAAAAAATCGAAGCAATCATCAGGCCTTTTAAGCTGGACGAAGTCCACAACGCCCTTTTGGAAGCGGGCTTTGCAGGACTAACCGTTACAGAAGTAAGAGGTTATGGTAGACAGAAAGGACACAAGGAAATCTACCGTGGTTCGGAGTACAACATCGAATTCGTCCCGAAAATAAAAATAGAATTGGTTTGTGATGAGTCGAAACTCGAAACAGCCATTTCTATAATCATCAACACATCAAAGACTGGCGAAGTCGGCGACGGCAAAATATTTGTCTTGAGTGTTGAGGAAACAATTCGAATTAGAACCGAAGAATCTGGCAAATCTGCCTTATAACTTTTAAAAGAAAACAAAGGAGAAAAATATACATGAGAAAAAGTACTTTACTGCTCGCGGCAATCGTTCTAACCAGTTTTAGTTCGTATGCACAATTGAAATTTGGTGCGGACGTTTACAGCAGATATAATTGGAGAGGTTTAGACATCGGAGACGCCCCGGCATTCCAGCCAAGTTTATCCTACACAATCGGTGGGTTTACGGTTGGTGCATGGGGTTCTTACGCTTTTCCAACTGCCGCCCCAACATATTCAGAAAATGATTTCTATGCTTCATATACGTACTCAACCGAAAAGTCGGGAAGTTTTTCCGCGCTGTACACAGACTACTATATTCCCTCGGCAGGTATTCCTTTCGGTTTCTATAAACCGACATCAAGCAGTCCTTCTGCTCACACTTTGGAAGGCGGGGTAAGTTACTCGGGTCCCACTACTTTTCCCGTATCGCTTTCATTCTATACAAACTTATCGAACGATCCGGATAATTCATCTTACATTCAAGCAAGCTATCCATTCAGTGTAAGCGATGCAACTATTTCTCTAACCGCCGGTTTTGTTCCGTCTAAAAGCGCTTATTATGGAACAACAAAAGGAAATATTATTAATCTCGGCATTACTGCAACAAAAGCTATTGCTGTAACCGATAAATTTTCGCTCCCTATTACTGTATCATATATCGGCAATCCGTCTGTTGACAAAACTTATCTAGTCTTCGGCATCAGCTTCACGTTCTAACTCAACAAAAAAAATCAATCGAAACCGGAAAAAGAAAAAATGAAATTCCTAATCGTATATAATAACATGTGGAAAACTTCTCGTATCACATATCCAAAACAGAATTGATCTTACCGGTTTTACATTAACAATAAATTGGAGAAAAATTATGAAGGTAACTCATACAATTTTAATTGCGATGGTCTTCTTTGTCACAATGATTTCGATTGTTCCAACTACCGTTCATGCCCAGGTAGATCCGTCAGGAACAAAAACCGGAACCATCAAAGATGTACCCGCAGCAAAACCGGGCAATCCAACTTTATCGGAAATTGCTGATGCGGTCGGGCATAATAAAATCGCGACCAACATCGTGTGGACATTGATCACCGGGTTTTTGGTAATGTTCATGCAGGCTGGATTTGCAATGGTTGAAACCGGATTCACGCGGGCCAAGAACGTTGCACATACAATGGGAATGAATTTTCTAGTATACGCTCTTGGCGTAATCGGTTTTTACATTTGCGGTTTTGCGATTATGTTTGGCGGGGTTGGCAGTGTTGCTGCGTTAGGCGGAACTCCCGGATTGACAAACGAGTTTGCAATTGCCATCGCCGGAAAAACTTTTGGATTATTTGGAACCAACGGATTTTTCCTTGGGGGTTCCGTCTATGATGTTGGTGTGTTCACATTATTCTTATTCCAGATGGTATTCATGGATACAACCGCAACAATTCCAACAGGAGCTATGGCAGAAAGATGGAAGTTCACTGCATTCATGCTTTATGCATTTTTCATTTCAATGATTGTATATCCGTTGTTCGGAAATTGGGTTTGGGGTGGCGGCTGGTTGGCTGCATTGGGAACAAATTTTGGTTTGGGTCATGGACATGTTGACTTCGCCGGTTCGTCTGTTGTTCACATGGTTGGCGGTGTTGCCGCATTAGCGGGGGCAATGGTTATTGGTCCGCGAATTGGAAAATACAACAAAGACGGTTCTTCAAACGCAATTCCCGGACATAATTTACCAATGGCAATTATCGGAACATTTATTTTGGCTTTTGGCTGGTTCGGTTTCAATCCCGGCTCAACATTGGCGGGAACAGATTTGCGAATTAGTGTTGTCGCCACTAACACGATGATTGCTTCGGCATCCGGCGCATTGTTTGCAACTTTATATATGATGTGGAAATTCAAAAAACCGGACCCCAGTATGATGGCAAACGGAATGCTTGCCGGATTAGTTGCAATTACAGCACCGTGTGCATTCGTTAATTCAATTTCAGCATTTGGTATTGGAGCCGTTGCCGGTGTTTTAGTTGTTGTAGCGGTTTTCTTCATCGATCAAAAATTAAAAATTGACGATCCCGTCGGTGCAATCGCAGTTCATGGCGTTAACGGTGCCTGGGGCGTTCTATCGCTTGGTTTGTTTGCGGACGGAACCTACGGCGACGGATGGAACGGTGTTAGCGGTACAGTAAAAGGATTGTTCTTTGGCGATCCTTCACAGTTCGTTGCTCAATTGATCGGTACAGTTACATGTATTGTATTTGTATTTGCCGCAATGTATGGCTTTTTCAAGTTACAGGATAAGATTTGGGGAATCCGCGTTGATGCAAAAGATGAAGTTGCGGGTCTTGATATGCCGGAGATGGGTGTTCACGGTTATGAAACTGACGCACCGGCACATAGTTTATAAACATTTTGTTTTTTGAAAAAAATAATCCCGGTTCATATGATGCTTGTCCCTCTTCTTTGAAAGAGGGGCAAGGCGGGATTAAAGGTTTCCACTTATTAATAATCTTAGTTGCAAATTTTGAGTTATGTTTTTGTCGAAAAGATATTCGCATTGTCTCGTTTCGCAAAAGTCAATCAACTTGCTTGTATTTCCTAACTAATCGCAGCAATTATTATTCGGCTTTATAAAGAATCTTTCCACCCACAATTGTATAAAGTACTTTTGTGTTTGGAATTTGATCATCGGAACACGTTAACAAATCATTTGACAGCACAACCATATTCCCAATAACCACCCACATTAAAACAAACCCTACGAACCAACTGAGCAGAGTTGTTTGTGTTAAAGAAAATTTCTTCGAGATAATTAAAATGGCTATTTCATCAAAATCATTTTCTTGCTTTGAACAAAACCATACGTTTGTAGAGTATAAAAATACACCCCGCTCGAAAGGTTTGAAGCATTGAAATCAACCGAGTGATTTCCGGATCCCATGTATCCGTTTACCAGTTCTGCAACTTCTTCTCCAAGTGTGTTGAACACTTTCAACGTTACATTTGAACTTTGGGGAAGTGAGAAAGAAATTTTTGTAGTTGGGTTAAATGGGTTGGGATAGTTTTGGCTCAATGAAAAATTCTGTGGAAGGGTTGTTTCGTTATTTTCAACTGCGGTCGAGGGCTGAATTGGGTATCTATAAACACTAGCGGAGTTGGAATTGTAAAAATAAAGATACTGTGGTGTTGCTGCTAGAAAATCATTTAGAGAACTTGCAAGAGTGGTGGGGAAATTGTTTCCTACTTCACTCCAGCTATTTCCGCTATTTTCCGACATGAAAACCTTTCCCGCCCGTAAAATGATGTCGCTGTAGTATGTAAATATTTTGTTTCCAACTGAGACTGTACTTCGTGTGCTTGCGGTTACCCCAATGCCGCTGGGAAATCCCGAAGTTATGCTTGCCCAGCCGGTATCTGCAACAAACTTATACATCCCGTATGTTGAACCGTAAATCTCTCCATTAACAGTATGGACTGACCCTATATTTATTTTTGGATTTTTTAACGTCCAGTTGGCACCGCTGTCAGTAGAAATGAAAGAGCCAAGATTCACTGCGCAGAAGACCATTTTGTTTCCGCTTGCGGCAAAATCAAAACCCAAAACTTGTGCTTGTGTATAATTTATATTTATTTGATTCCAGCTGCTTCCGTTATTTTCTGATTTGAATACAGCGTTTCTGTTAGAGAGGGCATATAGGGTGTTTCCGTCGGAGACCAGACTTAGTACTGCCCCTCCCGAAAATGAAATTACTGATTTACTACTCCACGTCACACCATCGTCTGATGACGAATATATTCCGTTGATTCCGACAATTGCAAAAACCTCATTGCCGTGTCCGTGTACAGAGTAAACTTTATCGGGAAATTTATCTGCAATATTTGTCCATGTGCTACCGTTATCGGTTGAACGGTATACATATTGCCGTCCCTGATAACCGTATAAAAATACAGTAGAGCCGTGTACTGCCATTGCCCCCACGCCGACATTATAATCGGCTACCTTTTCCCACTGTGCATATGCACTGGCAGCGTAAGTAAATAATAAAAATAATAGTACTAAATTTATTTTTTTCATTGTTTCTCCTTACTTGATCAAAATCATTTTTTTCATTTGAAGAAATGTGCCCGCAGATATTTTGTATAGATAAATTCCGCTTGATAAATCCGCAGAGTTAAAATCAACATCATAAGTGCCTGCATTCATTTGTTGATTTAATAGATGGGCCACTGCTCTTCCCGTTATTTCGTAAACACTTAGATTCACAAAAGAAGATTGCGGAAGCGAGAATGAAATTTTTGTGCTTGGATTAAAGGGGTTGGGATAATTTTGAGATAAAGAATAATCTGATGGAATTTCATTTATCCTCTCAACACTTGTTGGATTGCTGACCCCATTACCGCTGGTCCAGTTTATGGCTATTATTTCAACGGCACCTGAGATAGCGTTTTGATCTTTTATTGTTATTGATACCGTCTCGCCCGTCTTTGTTATAATATGATATATCACAGTTGTAGAAGTGTTTTGATCCCATGTTAATGTTGACACTTCTTTTATCCTCAAGGCATCAAGCACCTTTCCATCTGGCATTGTAACTTTTCCATATGCGTCTGATGTGTAAGCGACCGAAAGATTTTGAACGATTGTTGTTGTTTGGTTGCCGAGTATTGGAACGGTAATCGTTGTTGCTACGGTTTGTGTGCCGCTATAATTCCAGCTATTGTTATAATTCAACGGTAGATTATAATGTGTCTTCTTTGGCGAGAATGTAATTTTTCCAACTGAATTAAAACCTTGAGGAGTTGTCACTGTGCCGGTACCATCTGTATAATAATCTGGTCCAACAGAATTGTAAACCCATGTTTTAGAAAATACACCGGCGAAGGTTCCTTCATAATACGAAGCATACTGCGCATTTGGAAAATCCGCCGCATATGGGGATGATGCTTTATCCTTACTTTCAGTTACAAACTGAGCTTCCGAAACTAAGCCGCTAAAATTCCAACTCGTCGCTCCTGGCGCGCCTATATTTGCAGTCTTAACAGAAAAATTTGCAAATGTTGTTATTTTATTTCCTATTACCAGATGAGCTTGAAGATCTGAGGCGGTAACGGTTATTTGTGCGTTAACTTTATATCCGAACAAAAGAGTAATTGCTGTAAGCAGTATAAGTTGCTTCATTTATACCTCCGGTTTTTTAATAATTTCTTGTCGAGAGTAATATCAATATTTTTTATTCTGCTGCCTTTGAACATCTAATAATTTTTTAGATTTAAGAAATTTCAAAAAAAATATAATTGGATATCGTGCCCGCTTCAATACGGCAGATGCCGTATTTTATTTCCGGGAGAACTTTTTGTGATGTGAATTAGATAATTTTATGCTTGAGGGCTTTTTGAACTGCTTGAACTTTGTTGTGGACTTCTAACTTTTTATAAATGTTTTCAATATGCTTTCTAACAGTTGCCGGTGAGATAAATAGTAGTTCGGCTATCTTTACGTAATCTTGTCCCTTGCTCAGGTGCTCTAACACTTCTGTTTCCCTTTGAGAAAGAGAGAAATTATTTTCATCGTTTGCAGCAGCGGTCATTTCAGGTTTTCGTAACAGATTCAATGTTTTTGCTGCTATTACCGGAGACATCGGCGCGCCGCCGTTGATTATCATTTCGATGCTCTCAAATATTTTATCGGGTGATTCATCTTTTAATAAATATCCGTTAGCACCGGCTTGTATTGAGCTAAATATTTTTTCTTCATCGTCGAAAACCGTTAGCATAATTACTTTTATCCTGGAATATCTATTTCTAATGATCTCGGTTGCTTCAATGCCGTTCAACTCCGGCATTTCGATGTCCATCAGAATCACATCAACGTCGTTTCTCTTTCCCAATTTTTCAATCAGGTCGTTTCCGTTCTTTGCGTGAAATGTAAATTCAATTCGATCGGCAAATAATTCTAATTTTTCTTTAATCGTTTGAGCAAGCAGAATATTATCTTCCGCTAAAGCAATTCTTATTTTCATTTATAGTTTTCAATAGTTAAAACATTAAAAAATATACCGCTTGCCGACTCGGAACAATACGTCAAATGCACTAATTTGTATTAAACATGCATTCGATAGTGGTTCCATCATTGCCGCTTTCTATTTGAAATTTCCCAAACGCTTCTTCACAACGGGACTTCATGTTATTAAGTCCGCTCCTCTCATTCAGTTTATTTACATCGAACCCTTTTCCATTATCATGTATTGTCATAATAATTCTCTCTTCTACCGAACTAAATTCAATGTTAATTTCCGTTGCTGAAGCATGTTTCAATGCATTCTGTATCGCTTCTTGAATAATCCGATAAATATTGAGCAGCTGCGTCGACGAAAGTTTACACGGCTTATCAATTTTATTTGCAAGAGCTACTTTGGGAACAACCAAATCTATGTTTAGTTTCAAGATCAGTTCATTTATCCTGTAAATTAATTGATTAAGGTCTGCATCCTCATGTTTAATCGCCCAAATGGTATTGCGGAGGTCTCCCAAAGTTTCTCTGCTGAACCGCCCGAGACGTTTAAGTTTTTCAACCTGTTGACTGTTCTTTTCTTGAAATGCAATATTGTCAAGCGTACTTATAACGAACGTCAACTGTGACCCGATATTGTCGTGGAGTTCTCTGGAAAGTCTGAGCTTCTCGTCTCCCAATTTTTTTTCCATTTCGGCTTTGTTCAACTGATTCTTCAGCTCAAGTTCTTTTTTCTCTCTCTTGTTTTTCAATTTTTGATTTCTATAGTACCAGGCAGAGACAACAACCAGTAGCAGTCCGGTAGCTATTAGCAAATAAACAATGAGACTTTTTTGTTTAAGCAGTAAAGCGTTTTCTGTAATAATTTTGTCTTTGTTCGCCGTTTCATAATCAATTTCCAGTTGAGCAATTATAGCGCCGGTTTCCAAATTGTTTACGCTGTCTTTGTAAACCTCATAATTTTCAAAATTAGCGAGTGCTTTCAGATAATCTTTTTTCTTTTTGTAAAGTTCGGTTAGATTACGGTAGCTTTCCTGTATAAGAAACTTGTAACCAAGCTTTCTCGAAAGCTCGAGACACTTTTCATAACTTATTATTGCCGAATCCAAATCTCCGCGTTGCGAATAAAGGTCGCCATAGAGTATATAATTTTCCGATCTGCCGAATTCACCGGATTCATTTTTTCTATAATCATCGGACAGCTTTAAATAACGAAGTGCTTCATTATATTTTTTCTGTACGATTTTTATACCGGCAATATTATTAAGACTGTAGGGAATCGCTATCGGATCGGATAATTTTCTCTTGATCTTCAAAGCTTTGGTGTAAAAGAACATTGCACTGTCCAAATCATTCTGCATTTCTTTTAGAACGCCGTAATTGTCATACAGTTTACTTCTATCGAGCAGTTTGAGGTTTTCTGCTTCGGCGATATAGATAGCTTTCCTCATATAGAATACAGCTTTGTTCATGTCTCTTCGTTTCAACTGATAGCCGTATTCACCGTATGTTTCCGCCAACATGTGAAAGTTTTTTTTGTTTTCATAGATGCCGATTGCGCTCAAATAGTTTTCCGTTGATTTATCATATTTCCCGCGTAAGTAATAAGCCAGCCCTAAGTTGGTTAGAGATTTTGCCTCTCCGTCAGAATATTTTATCCGGCGGGCAAGTTCTAAATTCTCACTAAAAATTTTTATCGATTGGCGTGTATTAGAAACTATGTATTGATAAGGAATCGTATTAACAGAATCAACTTTGCTTTTTAAATCCTGCCCATGGCTGATTCCAAACCAAAAAAGAAGAATAGCAATAAAAAAAACCGCTTTTTGTATTTTCATTTTATTATGCGGGCAAAAATTTTAATTATCAGTACTAACTGGTAATACTGAAGACTTTTATTCAGATTTATAAAGAATCTTTCCACCCACAATTGTATAAAGTACTTTTGTGTTTGGAATTTGATCGTCGGAACACGTTAACAAATCATTTGACAGCACAACCAGATCCCCAAGCTTTCCAACTTTGATTGACCCGATTATGTTTTCCTCAAACGATGCGTAAGCGCCGTTAATTGTGTACGATTTAAGCGCTTCCATACGCGACATTTTCTGTTGAGGATAAAAAGTTGAACCGTCTGCGAGCTTTCGTGTGACCGAAGCGTAAAAACATTTTATCGGATCGACATCTTCCACGGGTGCATCTGTGCCGT
>JAKAEE010000018.1:0-2512 GCA_021820065.1 Bacteroidota bacterium
CCATAAGGAATGGTTATGTTGTCTTTGACATGACCATGTTTTAGATTATAAACAACGGGAATTTTTAATCCTTGAAAATATTCAATGATTACTTCGTTTAATGTGAAAGTTCTTTTGTTGGGATCGGGCTCGATGCAGTCAACAAAATGCCCAAGGATGATTCCCTTTATCTGCTTAAATACCTTTGATAGTCTCAGCTGATTCAGCATTCTGTCAATTCTGTAAGGCGCTTCGTTAATATCTTCAAGAAGAAGAATTGCATCCTTTAATTTTGGAAAATACTCTGTGCCGTTTAGTGATGTGAGCAAACTTAAATTGCCGCCCAAAATTCTTCCGACCGCTCTTCCCTTGTTCAACACATAGATTTTTTCGTTTCTAGGATTCTTGATTCGACCGATCGCCCTATTTGACGTTATAGTTCGCCAAAAAACTTCTTCAGTGAATTTGCTTACTTCGTCATGAAAATCAACTGCAACCATAGGACCGGCAAAAGTAATCAAACCTGTTTTCGCAAAGAACGCCATCTGCAGCGCATTAATATCACTGTAACCAACAAATATTTTCGGATTGTTGCGAATTATTTTGTAGTCAATTTTATCAAGAAGTCGTCCTGAACCGTACCCGCCGCGAATAGAAAAAATTGCTTTGATATTTTTGTTCTTGAACATTTCGTGAAGATCGGCAATACGCTGAGTATCAGAACCGGCTAAGTATCCAGATTCCTGACCGACGTTTTTTCCAACTGCAACTCTGTAGCCGAGTTTTTCTAAATACTCAACGCCACGATTAACTTTTGTGATATCATCTGTTGAGGAAGCAGGAGAGATAATCCCAATAACATCCCCCGGTTTTAATCTTTTAGGTTTGATTATTCTCATTAAGAAAAATCAAGTGAACGAATTTGTTTTCAATATAGCAAAAGGAGTTATATGAAGCAAAAGATTAATGGAAGTTTTAACAAGTCATGCGATTGGAAAACGAGAATATTGACTGTAATTACAAAACCAGCGAAAATTACCGATTTTCGCATCCCCGCTTGTTCAAAATGGGCTTCCTAGATTCTTGGATTTTATCTGAGCAGTTCAGCACGTCCCCATTCACGGAATTTTGACGAAATAAAATCAACAACTTTCTGATGTTCCTCGGCACCGTTGCCCGTTACTGTGATCGGCTCGCCAAATGCAATGTGCACTTCTTTGGTCGGATCAATTTTACCAACTTCTTTTATGAATTTTCCGTTTCCCCAAGCATCACTGATTAAAGCAACGGGTATTACCGGCACTTTGTTTCTCTTGGCAAGTTTAATTCCTAAAGAGTTGAATTGAGTGGGATCAAAAAAAACAGTTCTCGTTTTTTGAGGAAAAATTATTATCGATTTTCCTTCCTGAATTTTTTTACTGCCGCCTTCAAGCACAATTGCCAAATCCTCACGAGGATTTTCTCTGCCGACAAGTATCGGATCTCTTGCTAATGCAATCGGTCCAAACAATGGATAGCGAGCCAACTCTTCTTTGATCACATAGATTACTTTCATTACTGGTTGAATGATCGAGGGCAACACCATTGTCTCTAGAGTACTCATGTGGTTCGAAACAAATACAACCGGAGTGTTTACCTTCTTCAGATTCTTCATCCCGTAAAAATTCATTTTGATGCCGGCACGTTCTAAACTTTGCACAATGTCAATCGATGAGTTTGCCCAGCAAATATCACTATAGATTTTTTTTCTGGCAAAACGGTTGCTGTAAAGTACAACCCTGAGAAGATTGGGAAAGAAAACTAATGGCGGTGGAAAAAGCGGCTTTTTGTTTTTGGGGCTGGTATGATATTCGTCTTGCTCGGCGTAATGTTTGAGATATTTTAGCTCTTTTACCATCTCACAAACTTTTTTTTTGAAAAATTATAAAACGCAATCCAAGTTTCCAAAAAATTTTTCTTCTATGAATTTAATGAAGTGAAACAGCTCTGAAGCGAAGATCGTTAACAAAGATTTGCTGATGAAATGAACTTGAAAGTTAGTGACCCCAACGGGATTCGAACCCATATTACCGCCGTGAAAGGGCGATGTCCTAACCATTAGACGATGGGGCCATCATAATACTTTGGGTGAGCAATGGGACTTGAACCCATGGCCTTCTGGGCCACAACCAGATGCTCTAACCAAACTGAGCTATGCTCACCATTTCAATAAATTCTAAATTCAAAATTCCAAAAGAGTTTTGAATTTCGTGCTTAGAATTTTAGATTTACTCCTTTGTACGCCCAAGTGGACTCGAACCACTAACCTACAGCTTAGAAGGCTGTTGCTCTATCCGATTGAGCTATGGGCGCATATCTCAACATAATGTAATGAACAAATTCTTTCGTCGGGGAGACAGTCCGCCTTTGGCGGATCGAACTGCGACTTTCCCGATTTCATCGGGACGCTCTATCTCACCTAATTTCAAACAACTTTTCAATCGATTTCTAAACTATTCTGTCGGGGAGACAGTCCGCCTTTGGCGGATCGAAC
>JAKAEE010000018.1:2522-53792 GCA_021820065.1 Bacteroidota bacterium
CTGCGACTTTCCCGATTTCATCGGGACGCTCTATCTCACCTAATTTCAAACAACTTTTCAATCGATTTCTAAACTATTCTGTCGGGGAGACAGTCCGCCTTTGGCGGATCGAACTGCGACTTTCCCGATTTCATCGGGACGCTCTATCTCACCTAATTTCAAACAACTTTTCAATCGATTTCTAAACTATTCTGTCGGGGAGACAGGATTCGAACCTGCGACTTCTTGGTCCCAAACCAAGCGCTCTAGCCGGGCTGAGCTACTCCCCGTACGTTTAGAACAAAAAATGATTTCCAAAATTGGCTTTCAAAAATATATTATTGAAGCTGAAATGTCAATTTTGGCGCTCAGTTTTCGGTTTTTTTAATTTATTTATATCTTTACACAAAAAAAACTGCACATGTCTTTAGCCAGATTTCTCACAAAGCGATATCTAAAGTCAAAGAAAGATTCCCGGTTCATTTCGGTCATATCGACCATAACAATTCTCGGAATTACTCTTGGCGTTGCCGTTGTAATAATGGCATTAACCATTCTTGACGGCTTTCAAAAAGTTGTTTCGGAAAAAATTGTTGAGTTTAATTCACACATTAAAGTAATAAGCTTCGGCAATCGAAATCTGCCGGATCCGAATGAAGTGGTTCCAGAAATTCAAAAACAATTCGGCAACGAATTTGTTTCTATCCAACCTTTCGTATCGAAACTTGCTATCGCTAAATCACGGCATTTGACCGAAGGAGTAACGCTAATAGGTATCGACCCAAAATCTTCGGGTCTGCATAATGATAATCTAATACGGCAGGGCGCTTTCGATCTTAATGACAACGATTCCACATCAAAAATTTTGCTTGGAGAAAAACTTGCCGAGAAAATGTTTGTTAAAGTCGGCGATAAAATTACTGTTTTCGGTTTACGAAACGACCAAGCTCCGTCAATGGACAATCCCCCGTCAATTGTTCAGTTTAGAGTTGCCGGAATTTACGAAAGCGGATTATCGGAATACGATGATCTCAACGCCTTCATAAATATTTCGACTGCACAAAACATATTTGGAATGGGATCGCAGATTTCCGGTTACAACATTAAAGTGAAGGACATCGGCAAACTAAAAACTTTGAGCGACGAGCTTCAAGATTTTCTCGGTTACCCTTACTATGTGAGAACAATTTTTCAAGTGCATCAAAATATTTTTACTTGGCTGGATTTGCAGAAGAAACCGATTCCAATTGTTCTCGGATTGATAATTTTTGTAGCGGTATTCAACATTGTCGGAACTTTGCTCATGCTTGTTCTGGAACGGACAAAGGCAATCGGAATCTTAAGATCGATCGGCGGCAACCGTAAATTGATCATGAAAATTTTTCTTTATCATGCCGTTTACTTAACTGTAATCGGAATTGCAGCCGGCAATATTCTTGCATTCATAATGAGTTATTTACAGGAAAAATTCGACATCATTTCTCTTCCTGGTAAAGTTTACTTTGTTACAAAAGTTCCGATTGCAATCAGTGGCGATAATTATCTTCTCGTTTCCGGCGTCACATTAGTTGTTGCGTTAGGCGCGTCGTTACTCCCGGCGTTCATCGCATCTAGAATAAAACCGATTTCTGCTATAAGGTTCGATTGACATGATAGAATTCTTAATTGCCAAAAGATATTTGCGGTCGAAACGGAAATTGAATTTCATCACGGTGATTTCAATTCTGTCAACGTTGGGAATTACAATTGGCGTTGCCGCACTTGTTATTGTATTGTCTGTCTTCAACGGGTTCGGTTCCATCGTTACATCTATCCTCGTCAACTTCGATCCGCACGTAAAAATTTCGGTGATTGATGAATCCGGTTACGCGCATCTTGCAGACGTTGAAAAAGATATTCAAAACATTTCCGGAGTTGAATCTTACTCCCCTTTCATTGACGGGAAAGCAATTCTGCTTAACAAACGTTCCTACGAAATTGTGAACATGACTGGTATTCAAGCGCCGAAAGGCAATGAAACATGGGGCGTCGCGTCAAAAATTTTCAGCGGTAAACCTGATCTTTCAGGCGATGGAGACAAAATATTTCTTGGACTACCGCTGGCGTTGAGATTATCCGCACGTGTCGGCGATACGATCACCGCTACTTCGGCTTATAACATAGAAAAGACTATTACCACGCTCGCAATTCCGCAGACAAGAAAATTTGAAGTCACTGGAATTTTTGAATCCAACAATCGCGACTATGACGTAGCGTATTCGTTCACTTCAATCCGTTCCGCGCAAAGACTGTTTGGATTGAAAAACAAAATTACCGGATTCGAATTGCGGCTGTACGATTTTCATAACGCCGATAAAGTGAAGCGCGAACTGGAAAGCAAGCTTGACAAAAAAATGTTTTCCGTGAACACCTGGTATGATCTCCACAAAGAACTTTACAACGTAATGCTGATCGAAAGATGGGGCGCGTACATCCTTCTCTGTCTGATCATTGCAGTTGCGGTGTTCAACATTTTTGCATCGCTAACAATGACCGTCATCGAAAAGAAAAAAGATATCGGCGTTATGCGCTCGATGGGAATGAACAGAAAATCTATCCGGCAAATTTTTATGTTCGAAGGAATTTTTGTCGGGGTCATCGGAACAATTCTCGGTCTTCTTCTCGGAATTCTTGTTTGTTATTTGCAGATCACATACAATTTCTATCCGCTCGATCCAACGAAATACATAATCAGTTCGCTGCCAGTTGAAATTAGAGTTTCGGATATCTTCGCAATCGGCGCAATGTCTATGCTGCTTGCATTCTTAGCGGCTCTTTATCCGGCTAAACGCGCCGCGCGAACAAACGTAATCGAATCTATTAAGTACGAATAACAAAAGGTTCACAATGACGAACGACAAAATTATTCTTGAAGCAAAAAATATTCACAAAGCTTTTTTGAAAAAGGATGATCAGCGGCTTGAAATTCTTAAAGGTGTTTCGCTTCAAGTAGAGCAAGGTTTGATAAGCGTAATTGTCGGTGCGTCCGGCGCCGGTAAGAGCACTTTGCTTCACATTATGAGCGGTTTGGATAATGCCGATCAAGGCGATGTAGTTTTGAAAGGAACGGATATTTTTTCTTTAGGCGATGATAAACTTTCCAAATTCCGAAACCGGCACATTGGATTCGTATTTCAGTTCCATCATCTTCTGCCGGAGTTTGATGCGCTTGAGAACGTTGCAATACCCGTTATGATTTCCGGTGAGTCCAAAACTAAATCTTTTGCCCGCGCGAACGAACTTCTCAATTTGGTCGGCTTGAACGAAAGACTTCACCACAAACCATCAGAACTTTCCGGCGGCGAACAGCAGCGTGTTGCGGTTGCACGTGCGCTTGCCAACAATCCCGATATTGTTTTTGCCGATGAACCTACCGGTAATCTGGATTCCGTTAACAGCGAAATGCTTCACAAACTTTTTGTTGAGTTGAAACAAAAACTTGGCGTAACCTTTCTGGTTGTTACTCACAATCCTGAACTGGTAAAACTCGGCGACAAAGTTTTTGAAATGAAAGACGGAAAAATTTCTTAACTACCCCTTTCATTCTCCCAGCAGTCGTCAATGACCAAGGCACAACATCCATTAAAATCTCTTAAGATTCATTACAAATATTTTTATATTTCTTTACACCTTTCATGATAACTGCGAGGTAAAGATGAACGTACTTTTCTTTTTAGCCATTCCAATAATTTTATTTTTCTTAGCAAGTAAATTTTATGCAAAATGGATTGCCAAAAACTTGGGCGAAAATGCCGGCAATCCTACTCCGGCTGTAACAATTAATGACGGACGCGATTACGTGCCTACAAAGCGTTACGTTGTGTTTGCTCATCATTTTTCCGCAATAGCCGGCGCAGGACCGATCATTGGGCCAACGATGGCGGTACTTTACGGATTTATTCCCGCATGGATGTGGGTTGTAGTTGGCGGAATTTTCCTCGGCGCTGTTCATGATTTCACTACGATGTTCATCAGCTTGCGTGAAAAAGGAAAATCAATTGCGGAAGTTGCAAGAAACACTCTCGGCAAAACCGGTTTTAATTTGATGATCACTTTCACAATTATGATGCTGCTTTTGGTCTGCTCATCTTTCTTGAGCGCAACGGCAATTTCTCTAACATCGCTCTGGCCTCTTTCAAAACTTGGCGTTGAAGGAACAGATACTATCTTAAAAACAATCACTGCCGATGGAATTACTTACGGAAGAATCGGCGGCATCGCATCAACATCTGTAATTTTTATAACACTCTGCGCGCCGTTTCTCGGCTGGCTGATTCACAAGAAAGGAATTAAAACTTTATACGCTTACCTTCTCGCTTCTGCAATCTGCATAATTTCTGTTCTGCTGGGAATTCAATTCCCCGTTTCGTTACAGCCGTTCCATTGGATGATAATTATTTCAATTTATGTTTTGATTGCATCGGGAACACCTGTGTGGATAATTCTTCAGCCGCGTGATTTCATAAACGTGCAAATTCTTTACGGCGGAATTCTTTTGATGGTAATCTCTTTACTCTCCGTTGGATTCGGCGGCGCGTCAGTCTCGCTTCCAAATTTTAATTTTTCTGAAGGCGCTCAAAGTCTCGGAATGATTTGGCCAATGATGTTTATAACGATTGCGTGCGGCGCTATATCGGGATTCCATTCGCTTGTTGGCGGCGGAACAACTTGTAAACAACTTTCAAATGAAACCGATGCGCGCAAAGTGAGTTTTAATTCCATGCTTTTGGAATCGCTGCTTGCTATCTGCGTTCTTCTCGCTATCGGCGTTGGATTAAGTTTTATAGATTACAAATCAATTGTCTGGCCATCCGACCCGGCGATTAAGTCGAATCCAATTTTAGGATTTTCTCTTGCCTCGGGAAATTTATTCCACCAAGGTTTAGGAATACCGGTTTCACTCGGCACCGTATTTGGAATTTTACTCGTCGAAGGATTTGTTATTACAACGCTCGATGCAGCGGTAAGACTTAATAGATATTTGTTCGAAGAGTTATGGGTAATTCTTTTTCAGAATCCGAAACCCTTCCTAAAAAACTACTGGTTCAATTCTTTACTGACCGTTATTTTCATGTTTGTGCTTGCATACTCAAATGCGTTCTCGGTTCTCTGGCCGATTTTCGGAACTGCAAATCAGCTTCTTGCCGCACTTGCGCTGATAACGGTTTCAAGCTGGCTGGTATTGAAGGGGAAGAAATATTTCTTCGCGCTCTTCCCTGCTCTCTTTATGCTCGCAACAACTATTACTTCATTGGTAATTCTGTTTTTGAGTTACGTTGAGAAAAGCAATTACATCCTTATTGTTGTAGATGTTTTTCTCTTTATGCTTTCGCTTGGAGTTGTGGTGCTGGCGGTAAATATTTTTTTGAAGAAAAGCAAAAGAGAAGTTGTTTTAGAAAAATGATCGTGTCTTGAACATAGTACTGCGGCTGAACGTATATCTATGTTCCTTAAACAAATAACCCGTTCAGCATAAGTATAAGTATGTGATAGTGAATAATAAAGTTATTACAATAAATATCATCTTGGCATTTGTTCTGTTTTTTACTTTTACAAATGTTTATTCTCAGAACAAATCTATTCCAAGTCGAGATTGGCTTACAGTAGGAGGTGGGATTGGTGAAAAAATGCATTTCAGTAGTTTTATCAGTTATACGTTTGTCGGTGATAATGTTTATCAGCTTTCAATTAACGGTAATCAAGAGTTTTCAATATTAGGTGTTGCTAATCCAAATTATGTTGTATCAGCGTCTTTTACATATTGTGAAAAAAGAAATTGGACTTTTGGTTTTGGGACATTGTCTGCTGGTCCGTCAGTAGTATTTGGTAAAAAGAAAAATGAAAATATAAAATATACTGTTGGAGTTAATGTCGGCAGTCAGTTTCTATTTACTCCTTTAGATGAGCTGGGTCTTGGATTTGACGCTTTTCTTAATCTAAATTTTTATGAAACGATTTATGGTTTTCGAATTGCTGTCTTTTTTAAATCAATAAAATAGCACCTACCCGCGTCTGCGGAACGCTGTAATCGGTCGTGTTATTTGCAGTTTAGCATCGCTGTGAAAGTTGAAGAGGGGACGTAAATAAAAAACATAAACAATAAGTAGTTGTATTTGTAGCGGACACTTTGTGGCGCCGCTTAAGACAAGCCGTTATAAGTCTCAAGAGTTGATTTGATATTGATTAAGACTACTTAAAGGACTATATTATAGTCGCCAAAAGAAAGGGAATAAAATGAAATTTAGTGAAGCTGTAAAACCAATTAGTTATTTAAAAACTCATGCCTCCGAAGTTGTTCGTGATGTTGCGGAAAACCGGAAAACATTAATTATTACTCATAATGGTGAAGCAAAAGTTATTCTTCAAGATGTTAAAGTGTATGAGAAGACACAAGAGAGTATTGCTCTGTTAAAAATACTCGCGTTAAGCGGAAGAGAAATCAAAAAGGGTAATTATAAAACACTTGAAAAATCGTTTGAAAAAATTCGAAATCGTATAAATGATTTTAAGCGTGGCCAGCGTGAAGTTCAAAGTTAATATCGTTTTTTCTGCTGAAGAAGACTTATTTGAAATTTATCAATATGTTTTCTTCAATGATTCAGAAGAAAAAGCTGAAAAATTATACTCGAAATTGTATGAAAAATGTTTATCTCTTCAAGATTATCCAAATCGTGGTCATGTCCCCCCAGAATTGAGCTTACTTGGTATGGATGATTTCCTAGAACTAAGCTATAAACCATATCGTATTATTTATCAAATCATAGAGAAAGTAGTTTTTATCCATTGCGTTTTAGATGGTCGCAGAGATATGCAAAAACTATTACAAGAAAGATTAATGCGAGAATAAATCGCCTTATATCAAGCCGCTCCCCGCAACAGAACTGCGGGACGCATCCCGACAAATAACGCCGGGACACAGAAAACGTGAAGAACGCGAATCTGCGGGGCAGGCTTAAGGCAACGTCGCTAAAAAAAGTAAAATTACTGAACCTGAAAGACTGTATGAGCATTAAAATTGTAAGACTTGGAACTCCGAGGGAAAAAGGAGAAGGACTGCGAATCGGAACAGTTAGGCGTCCCCCGCGCGGCGTGCGGAAGGAAGTTTTTTCGAAACTGAATTACTACGACGTTTGGTTCCCCAATCTTTCGCCTAGCGATGCATTGGTCAAACAAGCCCAAGCTTCTGAAGATGAAAAATCTTGGGACACATTCAAACGCAAATTCATTGCTGAATTGAAATCACCCAGTGCTAGTAAGGATTTGGATTTGCTGGCCGCGCTTTCTCATCAAACAAATTTATCTATCGGCTGCTATTGCGAAAACGAAAGCCGCTGCCATCGCTCGATCTTGAAAAAGCTTCTTATTCAAAGAGGTGCCGACGTAAAATAAATCCGAGTACAATAACATGGCAGTCAATGACTACTCCTTGACTGAGCTATTTAGAAAGATGATATGATTCTAAAATTTTTATTACTGGCACTCTTCGGTATTTCGATGGCGCACCTGGAAGGTGTAGTTGTTGTGTATCTCCGCAAAGCTCTTGGTATTCTTGACCCGGAATCAAATAAAGCAGCTATTAAAAATTTTCCAGAACGTTATGTATTAATTGAACAGACGCGAGAAGCCGCAACAATTATCATGATTGTAACTTTATCATTTGTGGTTGGAAAAACATGGCTGGATAAACTAATTGTTTTTTTCTGGGTTTTCGCTTTCTGGGATTTATTTTATTACGTCTCTCTTTACCTTCTGATTAAGTGGCCTCCGACTTTCAAAACAATTGATGTTCTGTTTCTTATTCCGCGCCCTTGGATTGCGCCGGTCTGGTTTCCAATCGGAATTTCTTCAATGACAATTATTCTTATAGCTCTTTTATATCTTCTGTAAGTAATTGATCATCAGCCGCACACCAAAGCCGGTATCGAATTTTTTAGAATAATTATTTTCTTCGTGTTTTATTGCCGGACCGGCGATGTCGAGATGTGCCCATGAAATTTTTTTATCAACAAAATGTTCTAGAAATTTTCCGGCTGTGATTGCACCACCCCAACGCGGACCGAGATTGCTGACATCGGCAATCTCGCTTTTGATCATTTCGTTGTAATCATTCCAGAAAGGCAAGCGCCATACACGCTCAAATGTTTCGCTGCCGGATTTAACCAATTCATCGGCAAGTTTATCGTTCTTCGTCATTACGCCGGCGGCAATTTCTCCCAACGCGACAACACATGCGCCGGTTAAAGTCGCAAAGTCAAAAATTTCATCTGGTTTTTGTTTAGTTGCATAATGAAGCGCATCGGCGAGAACAATGCGACCTTCCGCGTCGGTATCTTTCACTTCAATCGATTTGCCGGATGCGGAAATAATTACGTCGCTCGGCTTATAAGATTTGCCATTGATCATATTTTCAACTGCCGGAATGACGCCTATCAGTTCAATCGGCAGTTTCATCATCGCAGCGGCTTTCATCATTCCAATGACCGCGGCTCCGCCCGCCATGTCGGCTTTCATTTCAAGCAATCCGGACGTTGGTTTGATCGACAGTCCGCCGGAATCATAAGTTACTCCTTTGCCGACAAGCGCAATTTTCTTTTTTGCTTTTGCACGCGGTTTGTAATGCATCGTAATTAAACATGGTGGGTTATCACTGCCACCGCCAACAGCAAGAATCGCATTCATTTTCTTTCGTTGCAACTCAGCGGTTTCAAAAACTTTTACTTTCACACCGAGTTTTCGCAGTTCGGATTTGGCTTTTGATGCAAGCACTGCCGGTGTAATTGTTATCGCCGGATGGTTAACGAGATCACGTGATAAGTAAACGGCGCTCATTATTTTTTCCGTTAATGAAATTACTTCTTTGAGAATTTTTTGATCAGAGTAATGAACGTAAACCGTTAGCTGTTCCGGTTTCTCTTTTTCCGATTTGTAATTATCGAACGTGTAGTTGCCAAGATGAATTCCTTCCAGCATAGTTTGGATGAAGTAAAAACTCTCGCCAAAATATTTCTTGAAGTCTTCGTACGACGGAACGACAACGTGAATAACTTTTACTTTTTCTTTTTTGAGCGATGGTATCAATCCGGCAAAATAGTTTCTGAAAAAATCTACGGTAAAATCATCGTCAACTTTAACTTTCTTCAGATAGATTAACGAGGGCTCACCGGATGAGCTGTGATAAACCATTGCATTTGATTTCTTATCGAGAAAACTTTTCTTCTGAATTTTGCCGAGAGGGAGTTTTAATGAGTGAAAAAATTCCGTGACCAATTTTTCAAGTTTTTTTGAGTCAACGAAAAATTTCACCAGTGCTGAATCCGGTTTGAAACTCAATCCATCTTTTTCCCCAACAATTTTCAACTTGAAATTCATTTTCTCTCCGATACGATTATAAATATTTTTGTGCCGCTGAAATTATTTTATCTTTTATTTCATCTACCTTCACGCCAAAAAGACGACTGCCAGCCGCATTAATGTGCCCGCCGCCATTGAACTGCGACGCCAACTTATTTACGGGAATTTGTTCTTTTGACCTAAAACTTATTTTAACACCGTCTTTGAGCTCGTAGAATAATATTCCCAATCGAATACTTTGAATGGTAAGACAATAATTAACAAAGCCGTCAATATCTGCTTCCTCTGCGCCCGCTCTTTGCAGCGATTCCTTGGTGATTACCATGTATGCAATCTGTCCGGTAGAATCAACGGCAATTGTACTGAGCGCTTCACCCAAAAGTTTCACCCGCCCGCTTTTAAATTGATTATAAATTTTGTCGTATATGTCCGTCGGATTTATTCCCGTTTCCAATAGCTCCGCTATGATTCGATGAATGTTCGGACTGGTGCGCTCGAAACGGAAAGAACCCGTGTCGGTCATTATTCCGGCATAAAGCTGAAGAGCAATCGCATAATCGATTTCAACGATGCCGGTATTTTTTATGAAGCCATAAATAATTTCGGAGGTAGCTGAGTAATCGGTACTTCCAACATAAAGATCAAAAACTTTTTCGGGGTCTTGGTGATGATCGATGCAGATTTTTATTCCGCCGAATGAACGGAATCCGTTTTCCATTTTTATAATTCGTCCGGCTTGATTCAGATCAAGAAGTATAAAAACTTCTGCTTCGTTAAAAATATTTTCGTGAATTGCTGGATCAAATTTCTTGATTACCTTCTCTTCATCCATGAATTCTAGGTTGTACGGAGTTGCGCTGTGATTCACTACGCGAACTTTTTTGCCGAGTTTTCTTAAAATTAGATAAAAAGCTAATTCGGAACCAAGCGCATCCGCATCCGGATTCACATGCGTTGATAGAAGAAACGAATTGTGCTCGTCAATTATTTTTTTCAATTGCAGAAATTGATTCATGTATTCACATTCGATTAAGAAGCTTTTTGCAAAATCGGCTTTTTGAAATTACATAATAGAAAAGAAAAAAAGAAGGCGAAGAGTTTCTTCGCCTTCAACATATTATCAAGTATCAAGAATCCAGTATCTAGTTAACTTCCCAAGTATTATTCGCAAACATAAGTTTCTGATAATCGCCTACACCCTTTTGCTCTTTAACTTGCGCAATCTGATGTACGTAATCGTCGTCGTAAGTCGGTTTGTTGAACTGACGAAAGACTCCGATCGGCGTCGGGAAACCGGGTAGATCGGTGAATCTTGCAAGCAAGAAAACACGCGTCGGGTTGTCGTCAAATTCATCATGTACCAAGCAATCGTTAATCGAGTGTTTGCCGTCGTTCAAATCAATTATTACCGGGTTCAATCCGTCAAGCATGATTCCTTTATCCTTGTTCGCGCCGAAGACGAGCGGCTTACCATGCTCAAGTAAAATTACGTTATCAGGCTTAGTTTCTTTTTCAGTTAACGGGAAAAAAGCTCCGTCGTTGAAGATCGGGCAGTTCTGATAAACTTCTATGAATGCAAGACCTTTATGTTTTGCAGCTCTCGAAATCATTTCTTGCATGTGTTTCGGATCGCGGTCGAGCGAACGCGCGACGAATGTTGCGCCTGAACCGGTTGCAACTTTAATCGCGTTGAAAGGAAAATCAACCGTTCCATAAGGAGAAGATTTTGTAATCTTTCCTTTTTCGGATGTCGGTGAAAACTGTCCCTTGGTCAATCCGTAAATCCTATTGTTGAACATAACAATTTTCAAATTCAGGTTTCTTCTGCAAGCATGAATAAAGTGATTACCGCCGATGCTCATCATATCGCCGTCGCCTGTTGCAACCCAAACTTGTAGTTTTGGATTTGCAAGTTTAACTCCGGTTGCAATTGCGGCAGCGCGTCCGTGAATGCTATGAAATCCGTAGTTGTTCATGTAATACGGGAAACGGCTTGAGCATCCGATACCGGAAACCCATACAATGTTTTCTTTTCTTTCTCCAAAATCCGGAGAAGTTTTTTGAACTTGTGCAAGAATCGAATAATCACCGCAACCCGGACACCATTTAACTTCGAGACCGGATGAAAAATCTTTAGCCGTGTATTTAACTTCTGGAACTACCGCATCTATTTTATTTTCCATTTTTTCCTCCTAACACTTCAATTATTTTGTTCTCAATTTCCAGAATCTTGAACGGTTGTCCCATTACTTTGTTCAACTGAATAACGTCAATCAAGAACTGCGTTTTAATCAGTGCAGCTAATTGTCCAAGGTTCAATTCCGGAATAAGAACTTTCTTAAATCTCTTCAGCACATCTAGAGTATTTTTCGGCATAGGATTCAGATAGCGGAGATGAGCATGAGAAGCTTTATATCCTTTAGCTTTAGCATGCTGAATAGCTTCTGTAATGGAACCGTAGGTGCTTCCCCATCCTAAAATTAAAAGCTCGCCTTCTTGATCACCTTCAACTTCCAATTCCGGTACATCAAATTTCACTTTTTCAACTTTCTCTTTTCTCTTATGAATCATTATGTCGTGATTCTCCGGCTCGTAACTAATGTTGCCGTAAACGTCTTTCTTTTCCAGACCGCCAATGCGATGTTCCAAACCTGGTGTGCCCGGTATAGCCCAAGGACGCGATAAGTTTTCATCGCGCAAGTAAGGATAAAATCCTTCAACTTCGGTTCTGAATTTAACCGGTATATCACTCAACTCTTCGAACTTTGGAATCTTTAACGGTTCCGAACCAAATGCTAGGTATCCATCAGTCAAAAGAAGAACCGGAGTCATGAATTTGACGGCAATTCTAGCTGCCTCAATTGCCATGTAAAAACAATCTGCAGGACTTTGAGCGCAGAGAACAACTGCAGGAGCTTCTCCGTGTCTGCCGTAAATTGCCTGCATAAGATCTGCTTGCTCGGTTTTGGTCGGCAAGCCGGTGCTCGGTCCGCCGCGTTGAACATCGACAACAACCAGCGGAAGCTCGGTCATAACCGCTAAACCTATCGCTTCGGTCTTCAATGAAAGTCCAGGTCCCGATGTTGTTGTGAGCGCCAACGCACCAGCAAACGCAGCTCCGATAGCTGAACTAACACCAGCAATTTCATCTTCTGCCTGGAATGTTACCACACCGAAGTTTTTGTACTTGCTCAACTCTTGCAAAATTTCGGACGCAGGTGTAATTGGGTATGAACCTAAGAACAACGGCAATCCGCTCTTCAATGATGCAGTTACAAAACCAAGTGCAACAGCTTCGTTACCGGAAACGTTTCTATAAACACCTTTAGGAAGTTTAGCAGGTTTTACTTCATAACGAGTTGTGAAAATTTCTGTAGTATCGCCGTAGTTGTAACCGGCTTGAAGAACACGTTGGTTCGCTTCTAAAATATCCGGTTTCTTTTTGAATTTAGTTTCCAACCACTTGAGAGTAATTTCGACCGGACGGTTGTACATCCAGTACATAATTCCCAGCGCAAAAAAGTTTTTACACTTTTCTTTTTCCTTCAGCGAAAGCGTCAAATCAGTGAGAGCGTTCATCGTCAATTGTGTCAAAGGAATTGGAATAACATTGTATTTGGCAAGCGTACCGTCTTCAAGAGGATTGGAATCAAATTTGGCGAGTTTCAAATTTTTTGTATCGAAAGAATCTGTGTTAACTATGATTGTTGCATTAGTTTTTAAATCTCTGAGATTTACTTTCAGCGCTGCGGGGTTCATTGCAACAAGAACATCCGGCGAATCACCGGGAGTTTGAATATCGCTGCTGCTGAAATGTAATTGGAATCCGCTTACACCTGAAAGCGAACCGGCGGGGGCTCGAATCTCAGCCGGAAAATCCGGAAGAGTGCTTAAATCATTACCAACAATTGCAGTTGTGTCCGTAAACTGTGAGCCCGTCAACTGCATACCATCACCGGAGTCACCCGCGAATCGAATCGTCACCTCATCAATATCACGTACTACTTTTTCTGTTTCCTGTGCCATTACTTTAACTCAATAATTTTTTTTTATGATAATTAGTTAATTTTTAGCAATGAAAAATATAAAAGCTAATGAGGATTATCAATCTATTTGTCTTTATTTAATCTCATTTACCATCTTATAGAACTCATCAGCATCAACAAAACCAGTCAATCTGTGAACCTCCTTTCCATTCGAATCAATTATCAAAACCGTCGGCATACCTATTATATTAAACTCATTTCGCAACTGTTCGGTTTCATCTGAAAGCGTTTTTGTCATATCAACTTTGTACGGTGTAAACTTTTGGGAGATTTCAACCACGCGCCGATCGGAAAATGTATTGGCATCAAGTTCCTTGCACGGGATACACCAATCGGCATAGAAATCAACAATCATTCTTTCATGATTCTTCAACGACTCTTGATATTTAGCATGAGTAAATTTCTGCCACTCAGGTTCGTTTTTCTTTTCCGGAATCAAAGCGTAAACCGATATGGCAATTACGATCACAGAAAAAAATATTTTGAATGCCCGGAATCCCTTTATGTTGTTTGCCATTTTATCTATGAATAACAAAAATAATGCGGCTAAAATTCCGAAGACCGGCAGCGCAAAATGATTAACCGATTTCGGCAGCAGCGGTCCGACAAAATAAATTGCCATTGCAAGAAGCAAAAATCCGAATACATGTTTAACGCCTTCCATCCAGTCGCCCGCTCTTGGAAGCCGTTTAATTTTTCCGGAGAAGAGTGCGAGAATCAAATACGGCGTTCCCAATCCCAACGCCATCACAAAGAACATTAAGAAACCGTAATACGGATCGCCTTTCGCTGCAACGTAGGTTACTAATCCAAGTACAAATGGACCGATGCACGGCGCCGCTACGATTCCCATAGTTAATCCCATAAAGAAAGCACCGAACGCACCACTCTTTGCGCCGCCGGCTTTAGCTACCCATGAGTCCGGCAATTTAAATTCATAAACTCCGAATTGACTGAGCGAAAGCACTACGAACAAAAGCGCTATTCCGATGATCACAAAAGAATTTTGGAGTAGAGTTCCGAACACTGCGCCGCTTAGCGCTGTGATAACACCAACAACAGAATATGTGAGAGCCATGCCGAGCACGTAAAGTATTCCCAGCAAAAATAATTTGCCGGTTCGTCCTTCACTTTGACCGCCGAAATATCCCACTGTAATTGGAATCAGCGGATAAACACACGGTGTTAAATTCAGCGCGAGTCCGCCGAGAAAAATAATAAGCAGACTTAAAAACAGTCCGCTCTTTTCAAGTGTTGACGCAATTGTGTTATCATCTTTTTGCTGAACAACCGGAGTTTGTGCTTGTTCTGCCAGCTTGGTCTCTGCTTGATTTACTTGAGTAGCTGCTGCGGTTTCATCAGTAACGGTAATTTCGAACGAATCAGAAACGCTTGTAGGCGGCATGCAAGTTTGATTGTTGCATGACTGGTACTCAACCTTTATCGGAATTTTGTAGCTGCCCGGCGATATCTCTTTGTCAATGTTTATTAGGAGATTGATTACAATGTCGCCTTCAAAAACGCTGACCGGCTTATCGGAAAATCCAAGTGTTAAGTCTTCGGCTTTTGGAAATTCCACCTTTGCAAGCGGAAACTTTTTATCGGTAGAAACAACTTTAGTAGGAATCAGAAAATCTTCGTGCGGCTTATTGGAGTTAATGTGCCAGCCTTTCTCAACTGAAACTTTGAGCGCAACTTTCAGCAAAGAATTTCTAGCCGCTTTTTTCTGACTGTTTTCTAATTTTATATTAACAACTTTTATATTTTGATCAAACTGAGCAGATGAATTAACAAATGATATAACTGCAAGAATTAAAAACGGGAATAAAATTTTCTTAAACATGATGAAACCTTGATTTGATTTTTGGATAATTACTTTCTCCAGCCTTGAACTATCGGGAATCTTCTTCCGTAACCGAACGCTTTTGTAGAAACTCTAAGCACCGGCGCAGCTTGTTTGCGCTTAAATTCGTTTAGATCAACCAGACGCAATATTTTTTTCACAACATCGGCATCACCGATCACTTTTGAAATTTCTTCAGATTCTTTTTGCTCTTCAAGATACATTTTCAAAATTCGATCGAGCAGATCGTACGGCGGAAGCGAATCCTGGTCGGTTTGATTTGGACGGAGTTCTGCTGACGGGGCTTTATCAATAATCTCTTGCGGAATGATTTCCCTGCTGCGATTAATGTAACCGGCAATTTTATAAATCTGAGTTTTATAAACATCACCGATAACCGCTAACGCACCGCACATGTCGCCGTATAACGTGGCATAACCGGTTGCAATTTCGGATTTGTTGCCGGTTGTGCAGAGCAGGTAACCAAGTTTATTCGATGCAGCCATCAAATACATTCCACGCATCCTGGACTGCATGTTTTCTTCTGTAACATCTTCGGGCTTTCCGTTAAAGATCGGTTTCAGCAATTCCAAAGCTTTATCAACAACAGGCTGAATTGAAATTTCATTATATGAGATGCCGAGATTCTTAATCAGGTTCAACGAATCATCCACGCTTCCGGCGCTGGAATATTTTGACGGCATTAAAATAACATGAACGTTTTCGGCGCCAAATGCTTTGACAGCAATGTAAGTTACAACAGCCGAATCAATTCCTCCGCTGAGACCGACGAGAGCTTTTTTGAATCCGGTTTTCTTTGCATAATCTTTCACACCAAGTATGAGAGCGCCTAAAACTTCTTCTTCGAAAGATGACTCATAGTTCTTAATCTCTGTATATTTTTTTTGCGTGTCGTAAATGAAATAGTCTTCTTCAAATGCTTTGCCGAGCATGTCAAGTTTCCCATCTTTATTGAAGCACATGCTCGCACCGTCAAATATAAGTTCGGTCTGAACGCCAACTGTGCATGCATATACCAAAGGAATTTTATCTGTGCGCGTCAGCAATGAGAGCATGTCAAATCTTTCTTTGCGCTTACCGTACGCATAGGGACTAGCTGAAATGTTAATCAAAACCGTCGCGCCGTTATCGACAAGTTTTTGCACCGGATCAACGGTGTAGCGTCTGTGTTTCCAATAATCGGCGTCATTCCAAATATCTTCGCAAACCGAGATACCAAGTTTTTCATTTCTGAATTCGAAAACGGAAACATCCTTGGCTGATTCGAAATAACGGACTTCATCAAAAACATCGTAGTTCGGAATAAGTGTTTTGCTTTGAACGAATTTAATTTCACCATCGTAACAAAGAACAGCCGAGTTATAAACGCCGGTGCCGATTTTATCTTCGTAGTCTTCGGTAATCGTTCCGAACAACAATCCGACATGATTAGACTGACCGGCAATTGATTTTGCCGCCATACTTACCGCATCGCGGAATTCTTTTTTCTCAACGAGATCAAGAGGCGGATAACCGCAAAGAAAGAGTTCCGGGAAGACTACAAGATCCACTCCATCCTTAACTCCTATTGCGTATCCTTCAAGAATCTTTTCGGAGTTCCCCTTCAAATCGCCGATAATAGGATTATATTGACAAACAGCTATTTTCATTTACGCATAATCATTTTATCTTTTGGTTAAAATTAGTAAGAACCATAGTATTTTCAAACGAACGGACGTGAATTCTTTAAACCTTTTCATATCACACACGTCTTAATTGACAGGAACAAACAAAAGGTGATGCTATGAGAGAAAGATTATATCGATCGAGACGGGTGCGGGTATTAGGAGGCGTTGCCGGAGGATTGGCAAAGTATTTCAATCTCGATCCCATTCTTGTTAGAGTTCTATTTGTCATCATCACCATTCTCCACGGTTTCGGTGTTCTCTTATATGTCATTCTTTGGATTGTAGTTCCAGAAGAGCCGTTTGAAGTTGCTTATCCATCCGATCAAGGAAACGCCGGTACGGATGCACAGCCAAACACGAGCTTTGATACAATCACGCCGCCTCCGGCAAAATCCAACGGAACCGGACGAATTGTAGCGGGCGTAATTCTTATTGGAATTGGATTAATATTTTTTGCCGATAGAATAATTCCATCTTTCGATTTAAGCGATGTATTTCCGATTGCGTTGATAATTATCGGCGCTTTGTTATTGTGGAATTCAATGAAAAAGTAATGGAGAGCTAAAATGAAATCCGGACAAATGTTTTGGGGTTTTTTTCTTTTAACGCTTGGCGCTCTGTTCTTGTTCACCAAGTATGATATGATTCAAAGTTCATTCGAGTTCGTTTGGAATATCTGGCCTCTGCTGTTTGTCTTCTGGGGTGCGATGGTAATTTTCAAAAGTTCTTTCGTCCGTCCGGCTGTGAGTGCACTGTTCGGAATTTTTCTCGCACTTCTGATTTTCGGAATCATCCACAATGCATTTTGGGGTTTTGATTTTGATGAGGGCAGCAAAGATCATTTCACAGATTACTATTACGAAGATTTCAATCCGGCATACAAATCAGCCAGTCTCGAAATTAATTCCGGCGCCGGTCAGTTTAGTATTACAAACACAACCGATAAACTTGTTGAAGGCAAAACTTACGGCAGTTTAGCTGAATATGATTTTCATTCTGAGAAGTCGGATTCGAGTGTTGACGTAATATTCGATTACGGGAAAAAAGGTCCCAACTTTTTTGTCGGCAAGTTTAGAAATCGGTTGGACGTTTCATTGAACGTTCTTCCGGTTTGGGATATTACTTTGAACATCGGCGCTTCAAAATCGAATTTCGATTTATCGAATTTCAAAGTGAAAAATCTCGACTTGCATACGGGCGCAACGAGCACTAAAATAAAACTTGGTGATAAGTACGATCAAACGACAAATGTTAGCGTTGATATGGGCGCGGCAAGCTTAACCTTGGAAGTTCCGCAAAACGTAGGATGCGAAATTCAATCCGACATGGCACTCGCATCCAAACATATTGACGGATTCTCGAGCAGAGGCAGCGGGCATTACATAACAGATAATTTTGAGAACAGCACCAAAAGAATTCTTATCGATGTGAAAGGCGGAGTTTCTTCGCTGACCGTACGGCGCTACTAGCTTTTTTCTTTTTCATTTTAGCTTTTAGTTTCGGGGGAATCCAAACATGCTTTTCCATATTTACGCAGCCGTCTTCATCAAACTCAATACCTTCAGAGCGCAGCATATCTTCCATTAAATGATAATCACCGAAATGAATTTTGCCGGTCAACGCACCGAATCTATTCACGACTCTGTGACATGGCAAACCGCTTTCACTTGCACCGTTTAGCGCCCAGCCAACCGTTCGTGCCGACGATCTGATCCCACAAGCTTCGGCAATGTTTCCATAAGTTGTAACTTTTCCGCGCGGTATCTTTGCAACAATTTTATAAACGCGATCAAAAAAATCTGATTTAGCTTTCATCCTTAAAAATTCTTACCTATTAATTCTCAATTTGCAATTCTCAATTCTCAATTGCTCTTCACTCGCCCATAACTTTAATAATTAATCGTTTCCTTCTTTGCCCATCAAACTCGGCGTAGTAAACTTGCTGCCAAGGACCGAAATCGAGTTTGCCATTTGTAACCGGAATTATCACTTCGTGATGCACGAGCATACTTTTCAAATGTGCGTCACCATTGTCTTCGCCCGTGCGGTGATGACGGTAATCCGACTTAAACGGCGCAAGTTTTTCAAGCCATTCGTCGATGTCTTGAATCAATCCGCTTTCGGCATCATTAACATAAACTCCGGCAGTTATGTGCATTGCAGAAACCAAAATCATTCCTTCTTTGATTCCGCTTTTCTGCAAAGCTTTTTCAACTTCGCCGGTGATGTTAATGTATTCTCTTTTCTTTGCGGTGTTGAACCAGAGATATTCAGTGTGAGTTTTCATTGCGGCACCAATACTTAACTCTGAGAAAATTTCAGCAGGTACTCTTTGATGAATCCGTTTATGTCTCCGTCCATAACACCCTGAGTATCAGAAGTTTCCCAATCGGTGCGGTGATCTTTAACCATGTTGTAAGGATGAAAAACGTACGAACGGATTTGACTTCCCCATTCAATTTTCATTTTGGTTTTTTCAATTTCATCGGCAGCAGCAGTTTGCTTTTCCAATTCAATCTGATAAAGACGCGAGCGCAGCATTTTGAAAGCGTTGGTTTTGTTTTGAAGCTGCGAACGTTCCGTTTGACACGCAGCTACAACACCGGTTGGAATGTGAGTGATACGCACAGCGGTTTCAACTTTGTTAACGTTCTGTCCCCCTTTGCCGCCGGAACGGAATGTATCGATTCTCAAATCAGCGGGATTGATGTCTATTTCAATCGTATCATCAACTTCGGGAATTACAAACACCGATGCGAATGAAGTGTGCCGGCGCTTGTTCGAGTCGAACGGTGAAATGCGAACGAGACGATGCACTCCGTTCTCAGCTTTCAAATATCCAAACGCAAACTCACCTTCAACTTCAATCGTTGCACTTTTGATTCCGGCACCGTCGCCGTCGAGCCAGTCAACTAAATTCATTTTGTAACCGTTCTGCTCGCCCCAGCGCAAATACATCCTCATTAACATTTGCGCCCAATCTTGAGATTCCGTTCCGCCCGCGCCGGAATGAATTGTCATAATACAATTCTTGTCATCGTCTTTGCCGCTAAGCATACTTTTAAGTTCAAGATCGGAATAACTTTTTCCCAGCGCGTCCAACTCCGTTTCGATTTCACTTGCTAACTTTTCGTCTTGTTCGGCTTCAGCAAGTTCTATGAACTCTCCAACATTTTTTTGCTGCGCGTCTATTTTATTCCACGCATCAACCCAAATTTGAAGTGATTTTGATTTTTGAAATACTGATTGTGCGTTCTTCTGATCGTTCCAGAATCCCGGCGCTTCGGATTGCTTGCGGATTTCTTCTATCTGTTTTTCTTTATCGGCTAACTTAAAGATAACCCCGTAGATTGTTGATCTTCTCTGTATACTCGCTTAATCTTTTCAATTGATCTTCGAACATATTTTTTCCCTTTCGTAGGGAACGGTCTATGACCGTTCCATGATTTTTTTTTCGAACGGATCACAAACCCGTCCGACTTTTATTTTCAACTGGTTTAGGAAGGGTCATAGACCCTTCCGGCATTTGTTTTCAACCGGTTTTAGGAAGGGTCATAGACCCTTCCCTACAAACATTAAATTTCTATTTCCATTTTCAGCAACGCCGCGGCTAATGTTTTACCTTGAGCGTCATGTTTCAGCGAAACTGTTCCGCCGCCGCCGAGTGTGTTGTGAAGCAAAAAATTCAGCGCGCAAATGTTCGGCATTTCAAAACGTTCGACTTTGCCGAAACAGATCCCTTCAAAATGTTTCTTCACTCGTTCGGTTGTCAAATGCTTTTTGATAATCTCATAACCTTTGTCGTCGTACGCAACAATACCGACGTTCGCTGCATCGCCTTTATCTCCGCTGCGTCCGTGTGCAATATCTATTAATTTTATTTTACTCATGTCGTTATTATCTCAACTTTTGGATGAACAAGTTTTTTCGGCATCAACGCCGGCCAGTATGCAATCACTTCGTTTGCTTTCGGACGACCGCCCGCAAATCCGGTTACGCTTGGCGGACCGGTTAAAATCAACGGTGCAATTTCTTTGCCGAACGCTTCAATATCATGATGATTGGCGCTGCGAACACCGACACGCAAAACCACTTCATTAATTTCATTCTGTTCCGATGCCAGAGGACCATGGCAGGCATTCACTCCGAGAAACTCTGTTCTGATTTCATCAAACTTCAATCCTAAATCCGAAAGACGCGTGCGCAAAATTTCATCTGCCTTCTTTGCTTTCTCCAACGCATCCGGCCAACTGTAAGTTAAACTTCCGATTGCAGTGTAACCGTCATTGTACGCCATCGAAACTTTGTAAAGATCGGTCGCAGGCTTTCCCTTGATTCCAAAAACTCTTACTCTGTCTTTTCCCTGTTGTTCAAGATTGATCGTAGTAAAATCCGCAACGCATTCCGGCGTAATATAATTTGTCGGATCGCCGATTTCATACATCAACTGTTCGCTCACCGTGTCAACGGAAACCATTCCGCCGGTATTCTCATGTTTCGTTACAACAAATTCTCCGTTCGGATAAGCTTCGGCAATCGGGAAACCGATATGCGCGAGATCCGGCACAGATCGCCAGTCGCCGAGGAAATTTCCGCCGCTTGATTGTCCGCCGCATTCAAGAATGTGTCCCGCAATTACACCAGCTGCAAGTTTATCCCAATCATCCCACGACCATTTGAATTCGTGAATCATCGGCGCGTAAGTGAGAGATGTATCAGTCGTGCGACCGGTGATAATTATTTGCGCGCCTTTCTTCAGCGCTTCAACAATCGGGCGTGCGCCAAAGTAAACGTTGGCACTGATCAATCTTTCTTTCACATCGGTAACCTTCTGACCGGACTCCATGTTATCCAAACCGGCACCGTGTTTCAAAAGATTGTCAATCGAATCCAAAATATCATCGCCGGTAACCACGCCGATCTTCAAACCTTTGATGCCTTGCTTGTGAGCGCACTTAACAATTTCTTCAACGCATCCCATCGGATTGGCGCCGCCGCCGTTCGTAATTACTTTTATATTTTTTTCCGCGATGTGCGGAAGAATGTCTTTCATAATTTGAATTAAATCTTTTGCGTATCCCGCAGCCGGATTTCTCTTCTTCTGTTTTTGCATGATGGACATCGTTACCTCGGCAAGAAAATCCATCATCAGGTAATCGATTTGACCTTTGGTTACTTGCTGAAGCGGAATTGACTGAAGATCGCCCCAGAAACCGGAACCGGATGCGATTCGAATTTTGTCTTTCATAAATCCTTCAAGAACTGATAATCATTAACAATATGGTTGGATAGTCAGATTACTTCCTCTAACTCTCTTTTAAGAATTGGAAGTTCGTTAAGGATTATTCCCCAAACTTCCTCGGCATCTATTCCAAAATACTGATATGCAATAATATTTCTAAATCCTTTGATGTTTGACCAATCCACTTTAGAATTATTTTCCTTAAACTCATCCGAAAGTTTAGCTACCATTTCGCCAATGATAACAAAATTCATTAATACAGCATCAAAACTTTTATTATCGTTGTAAAGTTCGTCGGCATTTTGAAAAAGTTGAGTATAATTACTAATCTTATTTATCGAATCTAAAATGTTTTGTAAACAGTTCTTATCTTTTTGCTTGATAGGCATATGTCGCCTCATGCAAGATCTGTTTTCTAAAAATCGGTTTAATATATTTTTCTCTGCAAATATCTACGCTTAGATTAAATTTCTGCCGAAACAATTCCCGAACTTCATTTTTAATTCTAAAAATATTCTCGGTTTGAGGTTCAAATTCAATAATCAAGTCTATGTCGCTCAGCTCACTTTGCTCATTTCTAGAGTATGAACCAAACAATCCCAACTTAACAATGTGATACCGGTTGCGAAACAAAGATTCGTTTTCTTTTATGAATTGTAATATTTGACCTTTTTGAACCATGTGAAAAATTTTAAGTAGAATAAATATAACATTTAATGAAGTGAATTATTTCTCCGAAAATTTTCTGCGTAAAGATAAGGAAGGAAGTGATGGAATAAAAATAAAACGATTATTTCTCTGCGTGCTTTGCGCTTCTTATTACTTCCCTTATTTTCTTCTGGCTGGACTGACTTATTTCCGCCGTGAATGCCATAAAAAGTTTTCCGTCTATTTTACTTTTCCTTCCTCTGGGTTGATAACTGAATCCGAGAAAGTCGAACTTAACTTTTTCTTGCTTTTCTTTTCGGCGATAGTCTTTGCAGTATTTTATTGCCGTCTTTTCTTCTTTGATTTGCAGCGGAACGTGCCAGAACATTATCGATACCGGGACAGCCGCCCAATCCTACTATTATAAGAATGTTTTCTTTTACTGCGTCATTGTGAAGGTCATACATCTTCGGGGTAACTTCATATTCGTCGTTGATATCAACCAAATTCACTTTCGCTCTAATAGCTGCAAATGCAATGGGCAATTCATATTTGTAATTCGGTCCAATGCAATTCACAGCTACCGCACACCCTTCCATCAATTCTGCAAGTGATTTGATATCGGAAGCGTCGATTTCGTGGACGGATATTTTTGTTGTATTCGGTTTTAGTGTATCAATAACAAGGTGGGCCTTTGATACGGTTCTTGTTCCGATCAGCAGTTCGTTGAAGTGTCCGAACTCGTAAAGATCCCTTAAAGCTTCTTCCCCCATTTCGCCGCAGCCTAAAAGCAATGCTTTCATAATTTACTCCGGCATTTATAATTTTCGTTAATTAATAAAAAATCACTTTTGTCTCATCTCTATATTTTAGCAGTAACGGCGTAGTTTTTAAGTCGCAGATCCCGTGCCTTTTACGGGGCAGCCGCCCAACATTTACCCGCCAGCTTTTTGGCGGGCAGCACAGTTTGCCCCGCAGCATTATTGCGGGGGCACCCGCGTAATTGGCTTTATACCGTTTTCTCAACACTCTCAAAATGTTTATCTATCTCATTCTGTAATTCAATCGTCTTTGATAGTGCCGTTACTATTTTGCAATAGGTTTGTATCTCTTCCAAAGTTAGAGTTCTTTCTTTTCTGTCTTTTAACCACTTTTCACAAACTTGATAACCGCCAATTTGATATTGCCATACTTGTTCCGGAACATTGTTGAAATATTGCTCTTTGTTTATCCAAACTTTCCCGCCAGAACCGGGATGTTCCATTTCATTTTCATATTTAGGCTTTTTTACTTTATTGCTTCCGCTTTTGGGATACTTGGAAATAGTTTTATCCAAATCCTTAGATTTGAGTAAATGTAAATCCGTTAGCTGTTTACCAAGTTTGCCAAGTTGAATAAAGAGATGATAGTCTTTAGTAAACGGAATACGCGGAAAGTCTATCTTTAAGAACTCTGCGTATTTTGTACGGTAGATATTGCTGTAAAGAATCGCATAGATGTAATAAAATATCTCTTCCGGTGTTATTTTCTTTTTGTAATTCTCTTTTAATTCGTCAAACAATCCCGGCTTTATGTTTGGCTGACGAGTCGTATATTTTACTTCCGGTTCAAACATCATCATCTGAACAAGCGGATTCTTCTTTTTGTCTTTTCTTTCTGGATAGAGGTATAAAGGAGCTTGTTGAATAATACCTTTGCTAGAGAAGAATGTTCGATTGTCCACCATTTGCTCGCTTACTAAAACTTGGGAATATGATTCTGAAGTTGAAACTTGCCGCATAAAACATAAGGAAATATTTTCCTCTAACATATGGCGCACAACTTCTTGTCGCCCCCAGTCAACCATTTTTTCAGTGTAATAGATATGCCGAATATCAAAAGGACGATATAATATTTTAGAAAAATACATACCCCATTCATCATCCTTTGCTATTTCTTTCCTTGCAACTTTATATTTCCATCCTCTTGAGTCTTTTAATTTGTATCTATCTTTTATAGAAACATCGCTAATGAGTAAACTTCTGAATTCCTCAATTCGTCTTTTCAGTACATCTTTATCAATATCAATTACGAAACCGTCTCTTGCAGTAACAATTCCAGTTACATTTATAGGGAATATATCTTGTAAAGAAACAAAGTTATTATAACTTTCGCTATGCTTTTCATCTCTTGGAATAAGGAAGTAATATGGTGTTTGTGGTTCAAGTTTCTTCCATTTTACATTTTGTATGCTGTGATTGTTAAGCCATTCATATTTAGTTTCTCGAAATCCAAAAATTTCATTATGTAAAATAGATTTAGCTTTCCCTTTTTTGTGTTTTATAAAAAATGCAATAGCCACGCCTTGTTGAATATCAAAAACATTTTCATCTTTACCACCATCTGGGGCTTTCTCTTTCTTTGTACTATTTCCGTGAAGATCGAGAATATAAATTTCGTCAAAACTGCTCATTAGAGATTGGCGCATCCCTCTGAAAGTAGGATTATTTAGATAACCATGATTAGTAATAAAACCGAGGACACCTTCACCTGCTTGATCAATTTTCCATTGTGAAAAACGGATAAACTTCACATAGTCATCACCCAGCCAATGTTTTTTTTCACCAAACCATTTACCGTCTATAATCTTATAGTTTTCTATTTGTTCACCAATCCACGTTTTTTGTGCTATAAATAATTTTTTCTTTGCGATTTTTTCTATTGCCGATAATTCATAAGCAATATTTTCATTTCCTTCTTTAGTTAGAATATTATACCCTACTTTATATTTACTTCCTTTTAATATTTCTAATTTTTCTTCACTACGGTTACTCGATATTCCTTGATAAGGTGGATTACCAAGTATAACTAAAATGGGAACTTTCTTTTTTACTTTTCCGGCTTCGTGACTCTCTGTAGAAAGAGACGACATTCCGGGAAATTTAGATTCAACTAACTCTTTCATTTCTAGCGTGTTTGTCAAATAATATTTTACACGCTCTTCATCTTCCATTCTGTAACCGAGTTCTTCCAAAAGAAAAGACATCTTCATATGCCCTATCGCGTAAGGCGCCATCATCAATTCAAACGAATAATAATTTTGCAGAATCTGATTTTTAAGAAAAGTTTTTACTGCACCTTTGCCGTATTTCTCTTCAAATTCTTGAACAGCAACTTCAATAGATTTCGCAAGAAAACTGAGCGTTCCGCCGGCGGGATCGAGAAGCGTTACATCTTTTGCTGCCAACCCATCACTAATCTCAAATTTATCTTTAAGTATCTGATGAAGCGAACGGACAATAAAAGAGACAACCGGTTCCGGCGTATAATAAACTCCCCGTTTTTCTCTTGTTGCCGGATCATAAACCGAAAGAAATGTTTCGTAAAAATGTAATACCGGATCGCTTCCTTTTCCTTCGTGGTAATATTGATCCAATATTTTCTTTGCGTCCGCAACCGCAAGCACATCGGCAATATCATCAATAATTATTTCCATCTGCTTTGGAATATCTTCCAATGAGATGTATTTGAATATATCTCTTAGAATTCCAATAGATTTTGGAATGCAAGAGTAAGCCGCTCTTCTATTAAACTCATCTCCGGCACGCAGACGCGCTGCAAACAAACCGTAAGTAATCGTTTGAGAATAAAGGTCGGCAAACTCGTCTTCTGAAATTCCTGCAATTAGAAATTCTTTGAATGCATTATAAAATCCATGAATAGAATCGTTATTATTTTTCAACTCCTCGCTTACAACTTCATCCTTTAAGAACTTGGTTCTTTTGGCAAGCTCTACTGCAAGAGTTTTAGCAGTGTAGGTCTTAGGAAGTGAGAAATCTAAAAATCTTTCGAGCAGTTCAAATAATTTGTCTTCGTTTTCAATCGGCGGAATTGTGGAAAGTTTTTTAATGACAAAAGGACGAGCAATTGATATATGCTCAATCGGTTCTCCGTTTCTATATAAACGGAATTCCGTAAAGTTTGTTAAAATAACATTCGGAAAAGTTGATAAATACCTTTTGAGTTGTTCGGAATCTTCAATTCTGTCAAGATCAACGCCTAAATCTTTTGCCTCTATATAGCCGATAATTTTTTGCCTTCCGTCCCAAATTCTAAAATCGGGATTTCCGGCTTCGGTTTTCTTGGGGAGGGTAGTTACATCAACTTTCCTTTTTCTCTGTGAATCGGAAAATTCTTTAATAAAATCCTCAAGATGTTTGTAATAAGATTCCTCTCTTGCATCGCCTTTTTGATAGGTCTTAAATAGATTTGATAAGTATTTTTTTGTCATGATTTATAATATAGTGAACAAAATTTAGAGTCGTTATAACGAAGCTGCAATTTTCAAAACAACTATCACTTCGTTAACTAATCACACTTCAAAGAGCAACTAACTTTTACAACCTGCCTCGCGTTGCAGCAAGTCAAGGCGGGCACAATTTTATTACCTCACAAACCTGTCCCCATGAGCTTTATCGGGGCGGTCGGCCTTGAAGAGGTTATACCGTTTTTAGAAATTATAAATAAATCCAATCTTTAAACTAGGTGCGACTAACGCATTTCTCTCAGAATACTTTATTACCGCACCACCAAGTTCATAATAGAATTTGAATAAACTACTTAATAATTTTTCTCGATTAAATGTGCATTCAAACGAAACGCCGTCTATAAAATTATTTGAATCAACTGAATATGAACTCTTGAATAAAGGTACTAGTGAAAGCTTTACTGAATTGAATAGTCTTCCAGAAAAATAATGTGCCCCAACTATTCCAATTCCATAGGCACCACTCATTACAAAACCAGTTGCACCTCCTCCACCACTACTCTCAACAAGAATGCTTAGGAATTTGATACCAACAGAATAATTTGGATTAATCTGATAGCCAAAACAAAACGAGGAATACTCAACCACGCCAATAGTTAAAGTAGTGAAGAATTTTCTTTGATACACAGAATCTTCATCAGATTTTGTTTTCGCTTCTCCATAAGTATGTGAAAATAATAAAACCATAAGAATGAGAATTAATCCAATATGTTCTTTGCGATATTTCATTTTTTTGATGTATCCTTTTTTAAGCGGTTAGGTTGCTTTGTTTATTTTATATTTTATGAGTTTTTGTGTTTTAATTGTTTTCCCTTTTTCTGGCGTTTCAGCAATGGTTTGAATTAAACCAATACCTTTTGAATAATAAAAGTCTTTGTACCAGGTTATCCCATTACCCATTCGTATTCTGATGCAAATAAATTTATTATTATCAATCTTAACTGTATCCGATGTTGAAAGACAAGTGAAGACATCATTATAATCTCCATGATCTTCAATCCACTGATCACCTTTTTGAATTGGATATTTTACAGCAATAGTTTTCTTGATATAATAATCTTTATCGTAATCTACTGCATGTCCGTAGCGATATAGACCATCAGTTTCATAATTATAAAGGTAATACATAACTAATGTAGCAGAAACCCAATATGCCTCTGTGGTTTCTTTTACTTTATATACAGAAATATCCTTGCCTCCAATATTGACATTTGTCTTTCCAATGACTTCTATTTTTGAAATACTAGAATGTATAAGACTATCATTCTGAACAACTTCATACTTGTATTCCCAATAATTTCCTACTGCAAGTGGAAATATCTGATCTGACCTATATTCATTTTCTGGTTCTACAGATTCACAAGAATTTAGAATTATGAATATTATTAAGAAAATATATTTATGAATTATTTTCATGCAACCTAACGTAGTTGTTTTTAAGCCTGTCCCGCAGATTCGCGTTCTTTGCGTCCCGATGACTTCTATCGGGATTGTCGGGACGTGTCCCGCAGATCCTTTGCGGGATTGCGGGGTCACTCGCTTGATAGGAATGTTAGCTACGTTCTTTAATTACGCAATTATTTTCCCGATTTTCTTCTATTATCTTCTTTACATAACATTTGACAATTCTCTGAAATTGTTTTTCCACCTTCGTGCCAAGGAGTAATATGATCTGCTTCCATATCTTCTAATTCAAAATGTTCACGGCACTTAACACAAATTCCTTTTTGTCTTTCGTAAGCTTCTCTTTTTTGATTTTCGCTAAAAGCACGAATATTTAAATATTTCTCGTTGCGAGTTAAAACGTAAATATAAATTCCTTTTTTATTCGTTACATCTTCATCTTGCATCAACTCTGAGATTTCTTTTTCAATTTTTTTTGAGTCATATTTTTTGCTACTGAATTGATTGTACAAAAATCCCCATTGAATTCCTTTCATCTCCTTGCGGTAATTTGGGAATACTGCTTTAACCCAATTAATTACACTTTGAAAATATAACCACAATTCGTTAGCGTTTGGCTCGTGCTGATGTTCTGCCATATATTTTTCAATAGAATCATTACTTATCCATTGAATTGTAGTTTCCAAATAATCTTGTCTGATTGGGGTGCCACTCAAATAATCACTTGCTATTCCGTATGCGGGACATCCATTCTTACTGAAATATCTTTTGGCATCAGAAACCCAAGAACCAGAATAAACTGCATTTCTCAATTCTTGGTCGGTTAGTTTTTCTCCAGCAATGTTTATTGTTTTAAACCATTGCAGTTTTTCGCTATCCGTTCCACTACAGAAATAAACCATTAGCTTGTAATTCAATATTTGGTCTTGCTCATCTTTTTGGAGATTGTGAAAATATCTTTCTTGAAAAGCGAAATCACTCTCAACAAATTGAGCAACAGAAATTGTACGTTGTTGCCCGTCAATAACTTCAAAGTTCCCATCTTCTCGGACTGCCCAATACATTACGTTGAGTGGAAACTCTTTTGTAATGGTATCAATTACTGCATCTCTTTGTTTATCCTTATAAATAAATTCTCTTTGGAAGGGTGGACGAATGTCCAATTTACCGCCATAACCGACAACGCCATTTTCTTCATTGTCTTGATAATCTTTAGTTAATTCACGGACTGTAATTTCTTTGAGTTCGATTTTCATAGTTATAGTTTTTTGTTTTTGATTAAAAGGCGTGCATACATTCTTTTACCATTTATATAAGCTCTGTCAATTTTCCCAGTCCAATTTGGTTTTACAATTTCTGGTAGTAGTCCATCTTTTACGTCATAATCTGACCCAATAATTTCAAATTGGTCAGGATTGTATTTGTCGAGAAAGGTTATTGGAACTCCCATAACACCTTTATAATCTTTAGGTATGTTCGCAACTTTAGAAACTTCAATTGCGTTGTAATTGTCGTATGTTGGATATAATTCCGAATTGTATTTTTTGTATAAAATCTGTTCTTCGTGTCGTTTTGAAATATCGAGGTTTGTATACCAAGTAACATTTCTAAATTTTACTAAATCAGTTTCTTCGTTATAAACACCTTTTGCAAAATCTTTTGGATGAGTTGTCTTGAAGTAGGCATTCCCACCCTTAAAACCGTAACCTAACCATAATTTATTTTCTTTTATTAAGTTAAATATTTCTTTGTATGCGATTGCGTTAAAGCTTCCGATAATAACAAATTTTTTGTCGTTTTCGATAAGTTGTGAAACATAATCACGAAATAGTGAGAATGGTGGATTTGTAACTGCAATGTCGGCTTGTTTGAGCAATTCAACACTTTCTTTACTGCGAAAATCTCCGTCTCCTTTCAAATGTTTTATACCAATTTCATTTATGTCTGGAATGTTGTTTGAGTTTTTGTCGCCATTATATTCCAGATAAATCGCTCTTTCAGAATTGTTCTTACTGAACAAGTCCGCATTTTGATTTTTGTAACAAGTAGTAATTAGTTTTTTGAGTTCCAATTTCTCAAAATTATATGAAAAATAGTGGAAGAAATTACTCACACGGGGATCGTCACAATTACAATAGACTATTTTACCCTTAAAATATTTTTTGTAATATTTTAACTCTCTCTCAATATCAGATAATTGAGTGTAGAACTCATCCATTTTTGAGTTTTTGGCTTTTTGTAAATTTGTATTTAATGATCTCTTTGCCATTATCCTCACATTCTAAATTTTATCCAAAAAATACACATAATAATATTTTATATCTTACATTTTTCTCTAAGTAGCTAACGACGTGGCAACTAAAGCGCTGCCAAAAGGTTTTCGCTGCCAATGTTTTGTTTTGCTTTTTATGTTATTTAGTTACTTCTTAATTCAAAACCACTACCAAATTTAACTGCTACTGTAACGACCGACTACGGAGTTCCGCTAGAGACGCGGCTTATAAACGCATTAAAAAGAATCGTGTTTAAAATCATCTTCATCATATTTACCACTCGACAATCTTTCTTCTCGTTTTTTTTCAGCTTTCAAACCTATATTGAGATAATATAAAAGAGAATGAGCACCGTTTAGATCTCCAATTAAATCAAATGCCGTTGTAGATTTTTCATAATACATAGAAATGCAATCCATTACTTCATCAATCGCTTTTATTGCTTCATTAACAAGTTTTCTACTTGCAAACTCTAATGGTTTAGCTGTATCATATAATGCTAATTCATAATCATTGTGAGCGATTCGTCTATTTCTCCAATCACGACAGAATTTTGATTTCTCGACAGCCTCATTGATTTTATTAATCAATTCACTTTTCAATTTATCATCAGTAATTAGTTCCTTGAGTTGTTGCAATGATAAATTTTTCCGATTCATAGATTGTGGAGGATCAATTAATCGTGTTATATGAAGAAATATTGTATTCCAAAGTGATTTTTCAACAATGTAGAAGAACTGAGAAGCTACCTCATTCAACATATCAATTCGAGATGGCTTGGTTCCATATAATTCAACATATTCTATCCATTCAATATGCAACCTATTTACATCTTGCCATAATTCATAATAAGCTTCGCCAAGATCATTACCCATTAGCGCAATATATTTTTGCCTTACATCATCAGGTGTAAATGATTCTGACATATTTACTCTGCGTTTAACTATTAATTAACCCGTCAAAGCCGGGCAAGCCCGGCAATAATTAATGAAACCGAAGCCTGGGCAAATTCATGCAGACTAAGAGAAAGTTTCTTCACGGCGTATTCCTCTTAGCTATAGAAACATAATTCATGCTGCAATTATTTATATAAAACTTCCCGCGAAGCGGAAACGCGTGTGAAGACAAAGAGAAGAAAATTGGAAATAAATTCCCCAAGAGTTAATGCCCCTTAATGTTAAGATAAATTAAAAACATTTCCGCAACTAATCAACCCTCCACCACCCCCTTTTGTCGTGGTCAGATTAAATAATGACTGGTTCACATACTTTCAACCAACTTTGCTAAGATGCTTCTCAATTTCACTAACAACTTTATCACGATTAAAAATTACGTCCGTGTTTTTAAATCTTATCACTTTTATTTTCAGACTATTCAAATATTCCGTTCGCTTTTCGTCATGCAATTTTTGCTCTACTTCGTAATGATGCTCACCATCCAACTCGATTGCCAATCTTACTTCTGGACAGTAAAAATCAAGAATGTATTTCCCGACACTATGTTGACGTCTGAACTTTTTTCCGTGCAGCTGGGATTTTCTTAATTCATACCATAAGAACTTCTCCGCATCAGTCGCTTCATTGCGTAACTCTTGACGCTTGTATTTAAGATGTTTTAGGTTGTGAAGTTTGTTCATAATTTTCCTCCACCACCCCCTTTCGTCCAATGCTGTCAGGTTAAGTAAATTGCAACGAGCTTTAGCTCGTTGGATAGTAAAGAAAAAAACTTCGACTTTAGTCGCATTAAATGTGGCTAAAGCCATCATAGTTATATATTTGTTCGCCGACCTAAAGGTCGACGCTATTGAATAAACATCTGCTAACCTGACAGCATTGCCCTTTCGTCCCCCTCCTCAATCGAGGAGGGGGAAAGTGGGGGTGGTCTGTCTTAGTTTGTTTTTGGTGCATCGGGAGGTTGCGAAGCATTAGCATCATCATCGCCGCCGTTCCTTCCACCGGCAGATTTAGCTACCGGCTGGAACTGAACGAGAATTTCTTTATCCTTTGCAAAACAAGCATTGGCAAAATTGCGGACGCGGAATACCTTGTCCTTCAATTTTTTCGCTGCATCATCGCGGGTTAAAGTTGCCGCAACTTGAAGCTTCTTTGCGTTTTCTTGAGTAGCATCCACCGCAACAAGATTTCCGTATGACGAATGCAGCTCGTCGATATCCGCCTGCACCAAACCATTCTGCAAAAGAATGTCATGATGTTCAAGAACCAATCCTTCGATGTACTCGCACATCGGTCTAAGTTTTTTTACGGACGAGGGAATTTTTTCTCCGACCTTAAACAGCTTAAGACTTTTCTCGTCGTTACCGTAAGCGCTTTTTGCGGCGCTTCGTATTCTTTTAATCAACGACGAAACATTTTCGATGCATTGATTCTGCTCTGCCGTTTTATCGGCGACCAGTTGAACAGCTTTCTGCTGCGCGGCTTCTTTGAGCAAAAGATTTTCCTTTGCATCCACAAGTGCAGTGTGACTCGCATCGGAAAAACCTTTGGCGTTCATCGCCTCGCGGTTGTTGTAAACTGTTTTGAGTAGCGCTTCAGCATCCTGAAGCTGATAATCCACTTTGGCAGCCATAACATACCTCCTATTGATTGATTGGTTATTTATTGAACGCAACTTTTGCGCTCATGCCAATGATTATCATTACAAGGGTGATTCTCAAATTCTTTCCCGCCCATTCTGAAACCCCAGTTTTGGAAAAGAATTGTCTTGCTTTTAATTCAAAATGCAATCTTTTAATGAGAAATCAAATACCTTTTTTTGAAGCCGAATAGAAACACTTAGAAAACCGCTAAAACAAGCGAAAAACGAAGAAAAATGTCTTCCCAACCCTTTGGAAAGTCTTCCCAAGTCATTTGAAAGTCTTCCCGGCTCTTTGGAAACCCTTCCCAACCCATTTGTAAGTCTTCCCGACTCACCGGAGACTCTTCCCAAGTCATTGGAAAGTTTTCCCGGCTCTCCGGAAACTCTTCTTGATTCGCCGGAATGTTTTCCCTACCGATCCGCAACATTTCCCGGTCCGTTCGCAAGTCTTCCTAATCCGTTGGAAACTTTGTTCGGCTCTACGGAAATCATTCACGAACCGTTGGAAAGTCTTCCATAGTCATTTGAAAATCGTCATTAGTCATTGGAAAATATATTTTATCCATCGGAAAGGATCAAGTTTGTCCTAATCTTCTAGGGATGTGATCAAGTCCAAAATAATATTACTAATTCCCGCGCTTCTTTTTTTCTACCGGTGAATCCTTTATGCTTTTTGTTGTGTTGCAATAATCTTCGGGTTAAATCTGAGGTGAATCCGATGTAATAACGACCACCGGACGATTGTAGAATGTACACGTAATATTTTTGCATAAAAAAATCCCGATCTGTCTCGGGATTATTTGTTTGTGGGCGCTCAAGCACGCGAACCTATCGTTGCAACTATTCAGGCAGGCCTGTCCCGCAATTTACTGCGGGGCTTGTCCCGACTTTTGTTACGGGACGTGTCCCGACATTTGTTAAGGGACGTGTCCCGACATTTGTTAAGGGACGTGTCCCGACGAAGTCGGGATGCTCTGAACCTTTTTGGTTTTTCAAAAACCCTATTGCTTTAGAACTGCTCTTGAATGACTTGAGGCGTCTTTCCATTTCTACTGCAGCAAGTTTATCTGGTAATTCTAGAGATGAAACCAATGTCCATTCTTCACTCTTTCTTCCGGTGAATCCTTTGTGTTTTTTATTGTGCTGGCTTATTCTTCGTGCTAGATTTGATGTGAATCCGATGTAGTAACGACCACCGGACGATTGTAGAATGTACACGTAATATTTTTGCATAAAAAAAATCCCGATTTGTCTCGGGATTATTTGTTTGTGTGTGGGCGCTCATGGATTCGAACCAAGGACCCCCTGCTTGTAAGGCAGGTGCTCTGAACCAGCTGAGCTAAGCGCCCAATAAAACTTCTAAAAAATTTGAAGAACAATTCTAAAAATTGCGCCACAAGTATATATGATTTGGAATAAAAATTCAACGGGAAGAAAAAATTTTTAGATCTAAACTGGGACTTTTCCGAAGGAATGCCTTCGGCAGAACCCGCGACACAATCATTGTCACTCAAACATTTAGAGCGGGCGACGGGACTCGAACCCGCGACAACCGGCTTGGGAAGCCGATACTCTACCAACTGAGTTACGCCCGCATATTTCGAAGAACTACATTTTTTATCCCGACCTTGTCGGGTTAGCACTCCAGGCATCTGAATTATCCGCCTTAGTCGGACACACAAACAAAATTATAGCCGCGCAAACTCTTAATCAAGATTTTTTTATTTATTTTTCCGGCAAATCAATTTATCAATATGAATACAGCTTCAACACGCAAAGAAAAAATTGTTGAACTAACAGTTCTGCTACTGCTGTTAATATTCAGTTTCGTTTTTTGGGATACAAAGTTCGTCTATCCTATAAAACTGTTCGTTGTGCTTCTGCATGAACAGTGCCACGCGCTGGCAGCTTTGTTAACCGGTGGCAAGATAGAGTCGATGAATATCGGTTTTGATCTCGGCGGTTCATGCCAGGCATCCGGAGGCAATGCGGTTGTGATTGCATCAGCAGGATATATCGGCAGTTTAATTTTGGGATTACTGTTCTTTCTTTCGCCCAACAATATAAAAATTGGCAGATGGATTGTGTTTTCACTCTCACTGCTGATTCTGGTTTTCACAATTGTCATGATTAAAAGTGTAATGTTCATTTTAATTGTTGCACTGCTTGTCGGAGTACTAATCGCCGCATCTTTCTATATGTCTGTTCCAATCGTTTCAATTCTAATACGCGCGTTCGGTCTCCTCAGCGCAATTTATGTTCTGTTCGATATAAAAAATGATTTGCTTGAAACTCAAAATGCAATTACCGATGCAAGTATAATTTCCAATTTAACCGGCATTCCGGAAATTGCATACGGTTTAATCTGGCTGGTAATCTCGCTGACATTTTTGGTGCTGGCTGTAAAGTTCAGTTACGCTGAAAAGAAAAAGTAAAGCTGTTAGGTTTCGGTTACCGCGTCTTTCACAAAGCTGAGAACACCGAGACCGACGACAAAGAATATTCCGATCGTTAGAATTGCCAGCCGCTGTTCCCCGCTGACAAAACTGACATAACCGAACACAAGCGGTCCAAGTATTGCAGAACTCTTTCCGAATAAAGAATAAAATCCAAAAAATTCCGTCTTCCGTTCGAACGGTGTAAGCTTAGACATTAAGCTTCGGCTCGTTGATTGAGTCGCGCCCATAACACTGCCTGCAAGCAATCCAACCAAATAAAAACTGTGGCGGCTCAGTTGGTACGCGTCGGTATTCAGCAGACCGCTTACCTTAATCATTACGGATGAATTGGGATTGCTCGTTACAAACGCAAGCAGTATGGTGAAAATCCAAATCAGAATTGAGAGAACCAAAGATTTTTTTTGACCGAACGAATCGGCAAGAACGCCGAACACCAAAGACCCGAGGATCGCAGTGGTCTGAACTATTAAAAAGAATACTATCAGTTCTTCCATAGAGAAATTAAGAGTGGTGCTTGCGTAGTTGCCGGCAAAATAAATTACAGTGTTAACACCTTCTATGTAAAAGAAAAACGCTAGAAGAAAGAGAGAAAGGTTTTTGTAACTTTTCAGATGAGTGATTGTGTTGAAGACACGCGACACGCCGATTTTGAGAAACGACTGATCACGTTCAACTTTTTTTCTAGAATCTTTTATGAAAACAAAAATCGGAATAGCGAAAACCAAGAAGACAACCGCTGATACCGGGAAAGTTTCTTTTAACATCTGCGCTTTGATAAAAGGATAAATTATGGCAAGCGTTGTAAGCGAGCCGAGATATCCCATCGCGAATCCGTATCCGCTAACTCTTCCGAAATTCTTCGGCGCAGTTATTTCGGGAAGAAATGCATCGTAAAAAACAAGTCCGGCTTCAAATCCTACGTTAGCAATTACAAAAAGCAGCAGACCTAAGAAAATATCGCCGCGGTTGACAAAATAGAGAAGCGAAGTTGAGATGATGCACGCGAGCGTAAAGAAAAGCAAAAATCTTTTTTTGCCGGCAGAGTAATCTGCAATTGCGCCAAGAATGGGAGAAATAATAGCTGTTATTAACATCGAAATGCTGGTCCCGATGCTCCAATAAAAATCGCCTATCGGTTTGCCTTCTACAACGGTCTGTTTGAAAAAAACGGCGTAAAGAAATGTTACGACTATAATCGAGTATGAAGTGTTTGCAAAATCAAAAAGTCCCCACACAAAAATGCGGAACTTCTCGTTGTCTTTAATCTTCGACGGATTTTTTAGGGAGTGATTCTTCAATAAGCCCTCGTCCGCTTTTGTTTAGCTTGCCGCTTTTTTTGAGTTCGGATAAGATTGCATCGAGAATGCCGTTAATAAATTTGCCGCTGTTGGATGTGGAATATTCTTTTGCAATCTCGATAACTTCATTTATCGAAACTTTTGGCGGTATATCGGGAAAGTAATATAACTCTGTGATGCCGATTCTGAGAAGTAGCCGGTCAATCAACGCGATGCGCTCCATTTCCCAATTGGCAACTCTTGTTCTAATTTCGTCATCCAGCACTTTTTGATTTGAAACGACTCTGTTGATGAGCTGCTTTGCAAAAGTGGCGTCGCCTTCCGAAGAAACGTCGGTTAGAATTCCTTCCGTTAAATTTGTCAATCCCTCCCCATTGAATTCATAAGCATAAAGAACTTGTAAAACTTTTTCTCTTAGTTCTCTTCTATTTGATTTTTTCATCTTCCGTCAGCAGTTCAAAGATCTAATAATGAATTTTTTTCGTTTCAAAAATACAAAAAAGCGACAAATACTTATGCGTGATCAAATTAATTATTTTTAATTCTGCGTGATGGCTAAATTGCAAAAAACCAGAAGAGCAGCAATGCCACACCCTCTCTGGCTCGGTAGAAAAGTGTTTTGCCAACCGAGAGCGAATGATCAGATGCCACACCAACTGTGTTAACTTTGAAAAATTTAGAGATTTGAATTATTCGCGACAGGTGAAATCCGTCGGAGATCACAAGTATCGGTTTTTCTTTTTGAGCATCAAAAAAACTTGTCCTCAAAAATTTTATTTGATCGGTCGTTGTGGAAGATTGTGTTTCCAGCGTAATAATTTCTTTCGGCACTTCAAGATTAACCAGGTAGTTAAACGCCGCTTCGGATTCACTGATTTCTCCCGGTGCATGTCCACCGGTTAAAATTATTTTCTTTATTTTTTCTTTTCTGTAGAGATCTAACGTTTTACGAATTCGTCCTTCAAAAATGGGGCTTGGTTTCCCATGACTCCAGACTGCAGCGCCCGGTACGCAGCCGTAATCAAAAGTATTTCCCTCAATTTTTTTTTCTGAAAAAGCGCGCACGTTCCAAACAAACGAAAGTGAAAACACTAAGAGCAAAATGACCAGCGCAGCCGTCCGCACTATTGCTCTTACTCCAATCAAATTCTCCGCGCCGAACGAAACGCTCCACACATAAATTAACGAGTAAAGCTGAAGCAGTTCTCCGGAGATGAATAAAAATCCGACGTAAACTTTTTTAATCGGGAAACCGAATAGATAACCGCTAAGGTTAATGAAATCCGCTTTCTCCACGAAGAGTATCAGCGCATACGAAATGATGATCAAAATTTGGAATGAAAGCAAAAGTGAAACCTTCTTATTGTCGGCAGTTTTCTTTTTGTAAGAAAAAATACCGAGCCCAATTAGAAAAAGAATCGTAACCGCTACATCGAGGATGTTGCCGATGTAATCAATTCTAAACTCCGTTAGCAAGAGACCGTTAAGAAAGTATTTAAGGAACAGCAAAACAAGAAGGTTAACTATCGTCAAGATTAACAATGCTGTGAGCGGGCTCCTATTTTTTCGGCGGGCTTTCACATTAACTCAATGCTTTTGAGAAATGGGATTAATCAAAACGTTGAATTTGTCTTCATCGCCGGATTTGAACAGCTGCGTCTCAATTTTGAATACGTCGGAAATGTTTTTCTCATTAAGAATTTCGGATTTCCCGCCGTTTAAAACAATTCTTCCGTTCTGCATTATAGAAACTTTTTTTGAGTAGATGCCTACAAGGTTGAGATCATGGGAAACCGAAACGACGGTCAGTTTCTGTTCTTCGTTTAGCTTTTTCAGCAAATCAAAAATCATGATTTGATTTTCGATATCGAGATGCGCATTAGGTTCATCGAGCAAAATGATATCCGCTTTTTGAGCCAATGCTCTGGCGATAAACACCCGCTGCGCTTCTCCCCCGGAAATTTCGTTGATACCTTTTTTCGTTAAATGTTCAACTTGCATCAGCGACAAAGATTCCTCAACGATTCTTCTATCCGTTTCGTTCTCAAACCCCATCAAATTTAGAAACGGCGATCTTCCCATCATCACAATTTCCAAGACAGAAAAAGGATAGATTGAAAAACTGCTTTGCGGAACGAACGAAATTTTTTTTGCAAGTTCTTTACGTGATAAGGAAATTAAATTTTCACCGTTGATCTTAACAGTTCCGTTTTTTGGCTCTGAAAGTCCGCAGAGAACTCTTAACAATGTCGATTTGCCGCAGCCGTTTGGTCCCAGTATGCTGACGAAATCACCTTTCTCAACTTCCCAGCGAGAAAGATTGAGTTCGAACGGCGAATCGCTTCCGTTAGCCGAATAATTAAAAACCAAATCCTCAACTTCTATCGCTAAGTTCTTGTTCATTTCCTTTTCATGATCGGCTTAATTGATTGATTTCACTCCCCTACTGTAAATATAGATAGAATTAATTTAGAAAAGCATGCATGAAATGAATCCCCTGATTGCTCAATTCATGAGACTGTTTCGTGAGCAACAGATGCTGAAATTTTCCGTAAAAAAATGTAAACGATCCAAACGCCAATGATTCCACCCAGCGCATCGGATGTCCAATCAAAAAAATCGCAAGTTCGACCGGGAATAAATATCTGATGCAGTTCATCGATTGCACCGTAACCGGTTACAAAAAGCGCTGCAAACAAAAACGATTTATCGGAAATTAATTTGAATTGTTTTTGGAAATAAAGTGTAAGATTCAGAAGTACAGCTAATAAGAAATATGCACTGAAGTGTTCTATTTTATCCTGAGCGTTAAAAAACTGCGGTATCGCATCAGTGGGGATGGTGGTGAGTATGAAAATTGTCAACCAATAGAGAGCCAAAGGAAAATAAACAAAAGTTTTGGTTCGCTCGGCAAGTAATTTATACAAACGACTTAAGAATGAATTTGATTGCATTAGGTATCTCTTGAATTAAATCTTCCGCTGTATAGCCATACTCGGTTTTTTCTTCGAGCAGCAAATCGGCGGCTAAACTGTGAATGTAAACTGCGCTGATAAGCGCCTCTTCAATTTCTTCCGTCTGGGCAAGGAGCCCGGCGATCATTCCGGTCAGCACATCACCGGAACCAAACTTCGCGAGCCCGGGATTTCCAACCGTGTTTATAAATGCTTCTCCCGCCGGATTGAAAATAATCGTCGGCGCGCCTTTCAATACTACATAACAACCGTTCTCGGTAGAAAAGTTCTTTCCGGTAACCAATAAATTCTTTTCCAGTTCGTCAAGGTTCAAACCTATCATATCGGCAAATTCTTTATGATGCGGTGTAAGAACTTTTCCTTTCAGACTGAGCTTCTTAAATTCTTCGTTACCGAGGGCCGTTACAGCATCCGCATCAATGACAAACTTTTTGGTTTTGTGGGTCCGCAATATTTCCCTTACGGCATTTTGCGTCGCTTCTTCTCTGCCGAGACCGGGACCCATTGCAATTACGTTTGCCCAATTAATTTTTTCATCAAGCTCTTTAACATTGGTATCGCTCAAGAATTCTTTACCTTCGTCATCGTAAGCGCGCACAACAGCACTTACCAATTTTCTTTGCGCCAATGTTTTGATAGATTTAGGGAAAGCAAGGATTGATGAGCCCGCGCCAGTTCTTAGAACGGAATTTGCTGTTAAGAACGACGCACCCGGAAGTTTTCCGCTTCCGGCAATTACAAAAACTTTTCCGGCGGAATATTTATGCTGATCAAGATTCTTTGATGGCAATCCGTAGTACGCGTCTTCCGGTTCAATCAAATAATCCGTCGCAGTTTGTTTTGCGTAGTATTCGTTGCCAATCCCGATCGATCCTTTGATGATCTTTCCGCAGTTAATGTATCCTTTGCCGTAAAATAATCCGGTCTTAAATTCTGAAAGCGTTACCGTGATGTCGGCATTGAATACAACGTCTCCCGATGCATTCTCTAAATCGAGCCCGGTTGGAAGATCAACTGCAACTTTGAATGCGTTCAACTGATTTAATTTTGCAACTATTTCTTTGTAAGGTTCAGCAAGTTCTCCGCGGCTGCCTGTGCCGAGCATAGCATCTATCACCAGCGCACAGTCATCGAATGCGGAAAGATCTTTGACGTTTTCGTAAATCAAAATTTTTGATGAGGGGTATTCGCCGATAATGTTTTTTGTTATTCTGAAATTTGTAAGTGCGTCACCTTTGAACTCTTCTTCGGCGCCGAGCGAAATTATTTTTACCGTAAACTCGTTTACAATGAAATGCCGCGCGAGGGCAAAACCGTCTCCTCCGTTATTCCCTTTGCCGCAGACAATTGCCACATTTTTATTTTCAATTTTTTGATCACAACTTTCTGTTATAGCTGCGTACAAACTTCTCGCCGCATTCTCCATCAGCACAATGCTCGGAATGCCGAGAGTATTTATTGCGAAGCTGTCCGCTTCGCGTACTTGCTGGGAAGTGTAAAGTGGTATCATAGTTTATTCTTGCGGATTTTCTTATTACAAAATAAGAAAGAATTTGGAGAAATATAAGTTCGCAGTCAGTACGAATTATAAAATTAGACGCACTGAATAATATTTTATAAATTATTCATAACAATTTTTGAGTAAAGTTGAGAAGGAACAATGATCGATAAAAAAGAAGCTAAGAAAAATTATAAACAGACTCTTCCACCTATGGGGATATATCAAATCAAAAATCTTGCTGATGGGAAAGTTTTGATTGGAAGCAGCAAAAACTTACCGGGAATGTTGAACCGTTGTAAATTTCAACTTGGTGTTGGTTCTCACATGAATAGCGAACTTCAGAACGATTATCACAAACTTGGCGAAAAGAATTTTTCGTTTGATGTTCTAGATCAACTTGAACCAAAAGAGGATCCCGCTTACGATTATACCGATGATCTTAAAGTGCTGGAAGAAATGTGGCTGGAAAAATTGCAGCCGTTTGGAGAGAAAGGTTACAACGCGAAAACAACTGCAAAGTAATTTAGGGTTTAGCGGATAACCGAAGTAATCACGTTCATCAATGTATCGGGAACAATTCCGAATACGAGAACGAACAAAGCGGCAATCACAACCGCAGCGAGACTGAATGATGAGATAGTAATCTTGAAATCCTCAACCGAATCTTTAAAATACATAACGACCACAACGCGGATGTAGAAGTAAACGCTTATCACACTGGAAAGCACGCCAACAATTGCAAGCCAAGTAAGGTTGCTTTGAATTGCGGAAACGAACACATAATACTTTCCGAAGAAACCGGCTAACGGCGGAATACCGGCAAGCGCAAACATGAAGAGCGCCATCATCGCTGCCAATATCGGACTCTTGGAATGCAGACCGGCAAACGAATTCAAATCTACTCTGGAATCGTTCTCATCTTCTACAATCGAGATGATTGCGAACGCGCCGATATTCATGAACGCATAAGCAGTTAAATAAAAAATAATTCCAGCAATGCTGTAAGCATTTCCCGCCGCAAGACCGATTGCCATATATCCCGCATGTGCAATGGAAGAATAAGCAAGCATACGCTTCAAATTATTTTGCGAGATAGCAACAATGCTTCCGAAAACCATCGAGAGCGCCGAGATCGTTGCAAAATAAGGACGAACAATATTGTGCGTGTTGGAACCAAAAACTGCGGTGAGAACAACTATCAATACGCTGAACGCAGCGGCTTTGCCGGTAGTGGACATTAATCCGGTAACGGTTGTAGCCGATCCTTGGTAAACATCCGGTACCCACATGTGGAACGGAACAGTGGCAATCTTGAAACTGAAACCGATCAAGAAAATAATTAATCCCAAGATAAAAACTATATTAGTTGAATAAACGGAAAAATTCTCTGAAAGATTTTGGATGCTGGTTGATCCGGTGGTGCCGTAAATTAGAGCAATACCGTAAACTATAAATCCAGTTGCAAAAGCTCCGAGCAAAAAATATTTCATTGATGCTTCGTTGGCAGAAAACTTTTTTCGGTTGATACCGGCAAGAACGTAAAAACAAATCGACATCAGTTCGAGACCCATGAAGATCATCAAGATGTCGCGAGCGCCGGACATTACCATCATTCCCAAGACGGACGATTGAACCAAAATGTAATATTCGCCGTAGTACGTCCCGTACTTTTTCAGATAATCTATTGACGAAAGAACAACTAATGCGGCGCCGATATTGAAAATGAAATTGAAGATTGCCGGTTTTCCGCCAACTTCAATCATTCCGCCGAACAAAACAAAATTCCTATTGATATCAAGAATAGAATAAACTGCTGTCGCAAGAAACATGGCAATGGAAAACCACGGAAGGATTTGTTCGCTCTTCTTGGAAGTGATTTCGATGATAACAGATAAAACAATTCCGATCCCGATAATTATCTGCGGCATCAGTAAGAAATATTCGTAGTTATTTTGCGGCATAGTTTATTCTAAACCAAATTACTTTAATAGATTAACGGTATATGTGCCGACTTGCTGAAGAATCGATTGAGTAGAAGCTTCAGTAAGTTTCAAAAATGTATTCGGGTAAACTCCAATCCAGACAATAAAAAACAAAATTGGGACCATGACAATCATTTCGCGTAGATTCATGTCGGTCAATTCGTGTTTCAATTCTTCATTCTTAACTTCACCAAAGACAATGCGCTGATACATCCATAATAGATAGACCGCGGCAAATATCACTCCCGTCGCGGCAAAAATTGTAAACCACCAACTATTTAAGACTGACGATTTAAATGATCCCAGCAGAATTAAAAACTCACCTATGAAACCGTTCAGTCCGGGTAATCCGATTGATGACAGAGAAGCGATCATCAAAATAGTTGCGTAGAGCGGGACAATTTTTGCGATACCGCCGTAGAATGCAATGTCCCGGCGATGAGTTCTTTCGTAAAGAATTCCAACTAAAAGGAAGAGCGCGCCGGTGGATAAACCGTGATTTATCATTTGTATAACCGCACCTTGCACGGATTCAACCGTCATCGCAAAAATTCCAAGTACAACAAATCCCAAATGAGAGACGGATGAATACGCGACCAACTTTTTCATATCGGTTTGAACCATCGAGACGAGCGCGCCGTAAATAATTCCGATTACAGCAAGAACGGAAACGAGCGGCGCGTATTGCACTGCCGATTGCGGAAACAGCGGCAGACAAAAACGAATCAATCCGTACGTGCCCATTTTCAAAAGAACGCCGGCAAGAATTACGGAACCGGCAGTCGGCGCTTCAACGTGCGCGTCGGGCAGCCAAGTGTGCAGCGGAAAAATTGGGACTTTGATTGCAAAGCTCAAAAAGAATGCGCCGAACATCCAACCTTGAATTTGATGCGGAATGGTCGGGCCAACTTTGTATAGATCAACTAAACTTGTCGTGAACTTGCCAAGCATTCCGGAAGCATAAACCGTCAGCCAAATAATGGCAACCAGCATCAGTAAACTTCCGAACATTGTATAAATGAAAAACTTTAAGGACGCATAGATTCTTCTTTCGCCGCCCCAGATTCCGATGATGAAGTACATCGGTATGAGCATTGCTTCCCAGAAAATGTAGAACAGAAAAATATCCAGCGAAATAAAAACGCCAAGCATACCGGCTTCCAGAAAGAGCATAGAGAATGTGAACATCTTCACATTTTTCTCGATCGCTTTCCATGTAGAAAGAAGAGTTAACGGCGTAAGAAATGTTGTCAGCAGAACGAGAAGAAGCGAAATTCCGTCAACGCCAACATGATAGCTGATGTTTAGACTCTTAATCCATGTTACTTGATAGATAAATTGGAATTGCGGATTTGTCGGATTGAAACGGAAATAAATAACGAGAGAAATAACAAACGCAATCAAAGAAACGATCAGCCCGAACCATCGCGCCAATTGCTTCTGTTCGTTTCTAAAAAATAAAACGAGAACGCTGCCGATGACCGGAGTAAAAAGTAAATATGTTAAGAGTAAGTTTTGTTCCATACTATTATAGACTCAATATCAACCACAAAAGGACTAATGCAATTCCGGCAACCATTATTAATGCGTACGATTGAGCGACGCCGGTTTGGACTTTTCTAATCACGCCGGAAATTTTATCAACTATTGTCGCAGCGCCGTTCACGGTTCCGTCGATCAATTTAGCGTCGGTAAATTTCCATAAAACTTTTTCACTTCCCTTTTGAATCGGCTGGACGACAGCGGCTTCGTAAACTTCGTCAACGAAATATTTATTCAATAAAAGGTTATACATACTTTTAAATCTATTCGCAAAGTTATCGGCAATCTTCGGATTCTTTCTATAAACATGAAGAGCGAAATAAATTCCGTAGAGAGCAAGCGCAACAGAAATCGACATCAAAAGAATTTCTTCCAAATGAGTAGAGGAAGAATACATTGCAAGTTTTTCTTGAGCGGGGGCGTAGATCGGTTCGAGCCAATTCTCAAAAAGATTTCCATGCTCGCCGGCAAATACTTTCGGCAAGCCAATGTAACCGCCAACAACTGAAAGGAAAGCCAAAATCATTAACGGTACAGTCATTACAGAAGGTGATTCATGCGGATGAACATGATGATGATCAAATCTTTCATGACCATAAAAAGTTAACGAGACCAATCTGAACATGTAGAATGCGGTCATTAGCGCCGTAACAGCGCCGATCAACCAGAAAACAAATCCGCCGTTGGAATATGCATTCCATAAAATTTCATCTTTGCTGAAAAATCCGGCAAGACCCGGCACTCCGGAAATTGCGAGCGCTGCGATGAAAAATGTAGCGTACGTCTTCGGCATATATTTTTTCAGCCCGCCGTATTTCTGAATGTTCTGCTCGTCATGCATTCCGTGAATGACCGAACCGGCGCCAAGGAATAATAACGCTTTGAAAAATGCGTGAGTCATCACGTGGAATATCGATGCGGAGAACGCGCCAACACCGGCAGCTAAGAACATGTATCCCAATTGACTTACAGTTGAGTATGCTAAAACTTTTTTAATATCGTTCTGAACAAGTCCGATTGTAGCCGCCATCAACGCCGTGAGCGCGCCAACAACCGCGACAACTGTCATAATAGCCGGAGCGGATGCAAACAATATTGATGTTCGCGAAACCATATAAACGCCGGCGGTAACCATTGTTGCGGCATGTATCAAAGCAGAAACCGGAGTCGGGCCGGCCATTGCATCCGGCAGCCAAACGAACAACGGGATCTGCGCAGACTTACCCGTTGCGCCGATAAACAAAAAAAGTGCGATCAAACCAAATGTTGATTCAGCAACCGGGAATGCCTGAGCTCTTGCAAAAACTTCTTTGAAGTTGAGCGAATCGAAAGTCATGTAGATCAGAAACATCCCGAGCAAAAATCCAAAGTCACCAATTCGATTAACAACGAAAGCTTTTTTTGCGGCTTGCGATGTTGTTCCCTTTTCAAATTTTCTATCGTACCAGAAACCAATGAGCAGATAAGAACAGAGACCAACGCCTTCCCATCCCAAAAACAGAACAACGAAATTATCGCCGAGGACAAGGTTCATCATCGCGAAGATGAAAAGATTTAGATAAGCGAAGAATCTCCAGATTCCTTTATCGCCGTGCATGTAACCGATTGAGTAAACATGAATCAAAAATCCGACGCCGGTTACGATAAGAGACATCGTAAGAGAAAGCTGATCAACGAGATATGCAAACTGAATGTGGAGTCCGCCGACACTTAACCACGTAAATAAATTTACAGTGTTCGATCTTTCTTCAACGGGAAGACCGAGCGTCTGTATGAAAGCGCCGAGCACAACAAGAAATGAAAGTCCAACCGTAGCACTTCCAATAATGCCGACAATCCGTTCATTCTTGATCTTTCTGCCGAACAATCCGTTGATAACGAATCCGAGCAGAGGTAAAAGCGTTGTTAGATAGATATAGTTTATCATTACCACTTAAATATGTTTATCTCGTCGATGTTAACCGACTTTTTGTTTCTGAATATCGCAATAATAATTGCCAGACCAACCGCGGCTTCGGCGGCGGCAACCGTCATAACAAAAAATACAAATACTTGTCCAATGGAATTACCGAGGTACGAAGAAAAAGTTACCAATGTTAGGTTTGCGGAGTTTAGCATCAGCTCGATGCACATAAACACCACGATCGCGTTTCTTCTTATCAACACTCCGGCAACGCCAACGGTAAACATGAACGCGCTGAGTATTAAATAATATTCCATTGGAATTGATGACATATCTTACTCGAATTTCTTCTTTGCTAAAACCAACGCGCCGATTGTTGCCGCAAGCAGCAAGAATCCGGCAACTTCAAAAGGAATTATATAATTAGTGTAAAGCTGTTGACCGATAGTTTGAATCGTTCCGGCTTTGATGCTTAATGCTTCATCGGGAGTTAATGTTCTGGAAGGCCTTCCGTAAAAAATCATGTAGGCAACTTGAACGAAAACGAAAGCGCTGATAAGTATTGCGAAGAACTTAATACCTCTTTTATCAACAAAAAGTTTGTGCTCGGTTTCCGTGTTCAATAACATCAAAACGAAAAGGAATAAAACCATGATTGCGCCTGCATAGACAATTACCTGTACAACCGCGATGAACTGAGCATTTAATAAAAGATATAAACCGGCAAGCGAAAAAAAGTTTAATACTAAAAACACAGCGGCAAGAACAGGATTGGGTCGCGTGATCATCATAACAGAAGTAACGGCGGCAACTAAGGCAAGCACTATAAAAAGTATCAGTTCTAAATTCATCTAAGGAGTATTCCTGTAAATCATTCTTGGGAATGGAATCGCTTCGCGCAAATGTTCCAAACCGCAAATCCAGCTTACTGTTCTTTCAAGTCCGAGACCGAAACCGGCGTGCGGCACGGAACCGAATCTTCTCAAATCCAAATACCATTCAAAGAATGCTTGAGGCAAATTGTGTTCTTTAATTCTTTCCAACAAAAAATCCAGATTGTCTTCGCGCTGGCTCCCGCCGATAATTTCTCCGTAGCCTTCCGGCGCAATAACATCAACTGCAAGCGCAACTTTCGGATTCTCAGGATCGCGTTTCATGTAAAACGCTTTTACTTCAGACGGATATCTATGAATCATAACCGGTCGGTCGAACTGTTCACCAATAATTGTTTCGTCGGTACCGCCAAGATCATTTCCCCACTGAAAATCAATGCCATGCTTTTTCAAAATTTCTACTGCTTCGGTATAAGAAATTCTAGGGAACGGGCGTACAACTTTTTCAAGTTTGGTCACGTCGCGTTCTAGTTCTTTCAATTCTTCTTTATTGTCTTCCAAAACACATTTGACGATGTACTCTAAAAATTCTTCGGCTAAACTCATATCGTCATCGAGATCATAAAAAGCCATTTCAGGTTCAACCATCCAGAATTCTGTTAGGTGTCTGCGTGTCTTGGATTTTTCTGCCCGGAAAGTTGGACCGAATGAATAAACTTTTCCAAGCGCCATCGCGCCGCTTTCTTCGTAAAGCTGTCCGGATTGCGTTAAGTATGCTTTTCCGAGATCAAAATATTCCATTTCAAAAAGTGTTGATGTTCCTTCGCATGCGTTTGGCGTTATAATCGGCGGATCAAACAGAACAAATCCGCGCGAGTCAAAGAAATCACGAATCGCTTTAACAACTCGCGCACGGATTTTCAAAATCGCAACTTGTTTCTTCGACCGCACCCACAAATGACGGTTATCGATTAGGAATTCTATCCCATGTTCTTTCGGCGTGATCGGATACTCATGAGCAATCGATATTGTTTTCATATCCGTTACATCAAGCTCATGACCGCCAACGGAACGTGCCTCGACTTTAACGGTTCCGGTTACTTCAAACGAAGATTCTTGCGTAAGCTTTTCCGCGTTTTCAAAAATTTCATCGGTAACATTTCCTTTGAACACAACACACTGAACGTAGCCAGTGCCGTCGCGCAAGATCAAAAATTTTAGCTTCCCGCTCGATCGCTTATTATATAGCCAGCCTTTTAATGTGACTTTTTCGCCGACGTGATTTTTTAGGTCTCTAATGTAGACTGAAGGTCTAGTGCTCATAATTTTCAGAAAATTGACGGACAAATATAAGTAAGAGGTTATTAATTATGCAAAGCTATTGCAATGAATTTGTTCCTCAGCTATGCGATACAAATTGCTTTTATTTTTTTCGAATAAACTTCTTCGAACAATTCTTTGCGGCGCTCGAGGTTCCACAATTCAATTTCTGGAACGACCCCTTTTTCACATTCCAAGTTTAGTTCAACCGTGCCGTTTGCAATTTTTGTTTTGATCGATTTTACCAAACGCTTATGAGTTCTGTCAAAACCGTCGGTAACTCTAAGAATCGCCGCCAGTTTTTTTATAACATTCTGCGTGCGCTCCGGCAGTTCGCTAAAATCTTCGTGCCGTGTCTTAGGCAAACTTTTTCTGTGATATCTTGCGACGTGTGCGATGATGCTGATTTCGTTTTCGTTAAAACCAAGAAGCTCGCTGTGCCGGATAATATAATAACTATGCTGATGATGATTCGTATGTGAAATATGGTAACCAATATCATGCAAGATGGAAGCTGCATAAAGATACTCGCGGTAATCGTCATCCAAACCGTGCAAGTCTTTCAACTGATCAAAAAGTTGAAGCGAAAGTTTCGCAACATGTCTGCAGTGCATTTGGTCGTAATTGCATGATTGAGCAAGCTGTTTGATGCTTTCGTTTCTGATATCGGAAAGGTTAGGCAGCGATAAATCAGCATGATTTTTTTGAAGTGTGTCGAGGATAATTCCTTCGCGGAGAGCATAACCGGAAATTGTCATCGTGTCCAGTTCAAGCAGATCAAAAATTGTTGAAAGAATAATTATTCCGGCTGGAATTATATCCGCACGTTTTTCATCGAGTCCTGGAATTTTTTTTCTTCGTTCTAAAGTTTTTCTACTAAGAATTTCTTCTTCCACCTTGTGAAGCTCTTTCTTGGAAAATTCGTAATTATTTAAGATAGAAGTTGCCACGAATTTTCTGTTCCGCGCTTCTTGAATCATTAAGCCGGCAGACATTATTGTTCCCGACGAACCGATGCAAATACTGAAGCCGTTTTTTTTGATCGAATGAACAACTTGAAAAATTTCTCCTTCAACCCACTTGCGGCATTCTTTAACACGTGATTCGGTTACTTCACAATCCGGGAAAAATTTTTCTGTTAAACGGACCGCGCCGATTTTGACGCTCACGGAAAAGTTTGTAACTCCTTTGTGACCGATCAAAAATTCCGTACTGCCGCCGCCGATATCGATGATGAGAGACTTCTTGTTGAAAATAGGAACCGCACGAAGAGCGCCGAGGTATATTAATCTCGCTTCCTCAAATCCGCTGATGACTTCCAGTTCGATGCCGGTTTTATCGAACACATTTTGCATAAAGTCGTTTTTGTTATACGACTCCCTTACGGCGCTTGTTGCCACGGCGCGCAAGTTTGCGTTATGCGAATCCGCAATTCCTTTAAACCGCTTCAAAGTAGAAATTGCTCTTGTGATGGCTTCGGGCTTGATGTACTTTATGCTGCCCGCGCTTCCTTCGCCGAGACGGATTACTTCTTTCTCGCGGTCAACTATTTCGAAATTGCCGTCGTCTTTAACTTTCACTACAATAAGATGAAATGAGTTGGTGCCGACATCAATCGCGGCTATGTGTTGATTTTTTTGTTCCATTACTTATAATGTTTTTCTAAAATATATTTTACAAGATCATAAACATCGTCAACCGAAATATCGTCGATCAATTCCGATTTACGCAAAAAATATTTTGTATGACCGACCGGCGCCCAATTGAAAGGATTCGTCGGGCCGAACAATGAAATTTGCGGCACTTTGGTGGCACCGGCTACGTGCATCACGCCGGTATCGTTGGTGATAAACAGATCGGAGCGCGAGATCAGCGCCGCAAGCTGGGGCACGGTGTTATCTAAGAAATATCCCGGCTGCGAACCGAAATGTTTTCTGATAAAACTAATCTCGTCATGGTCTGCGCGACTTCCCGTAAAATAGAAAACGAAATTAATTTCTCTTTTCATCCGCTCGATCAGTTCAACAAATTTTTCCAACGACC
>JAKAEE010000019.1:0-5850 GCA_021820065.1 Bacteroidota bacterium
GTGGGCAAAGCAATTTATGAAAAGAAAATCCGTTTGGAGGACTTGATTAGTTTTGGTAAGTAAAAGAATTATACCGTGTCTTGACGTTAAAGACGGACGAGTTGTTAAAGGAACAAATTTTGTAAATCTGCGCGATGCCGGTACTGCAGTTGACCTTGCGGAAAGGTATTATAAAGAAGGCGCCGATGAGCTTGTGTTTTTAGATATTACCGCAACTGAAGAGAAACGAAAAACTTTGGTTGAACTTGTTACCGCAGTTGCAAAAGCGATTAGAATTCCATTCACAGTCGGCGGAGGAATTTCTACGTTGGAAGACATAGATGTTTTGCTAAAAGCCGGCGCAGATAAAATTTCTTTGAACTCGTCAATTGTTAAAAATCCGGAATTGATCACGCAAGCAGCAAGACGCTTCGGAAGCCAAGCGGTTGTAGCGGCAGTTGATGTGAAAACAATAAACAATTCTTACAAAGTTTTTATAAAAGGCGGGAAAGAAGAAACTGCGCTTGAAGGAATTCAGTGGTGCAACCGTGTAACCGAACTTGGAGCCGGAGAGATTTTGCTCACCTCGATGGATCGAGACGGAACACGTAACGGTTACGATTTGAATTTGCTGACTACGGTTGTAAAAAATGTTTCGATTCCGGTGATTGCCAGCGGCGGCGCCGGATCGCAAAAAGATTTTCTCGATGCTTTCGTCACCGCCAACGTTGACGCTTGCCTTGCAGCCGGATTGTTTCATTACAACGAACTCAGCATCGCAGATTTAAAAAAATATCTTGCTGAAAATAATATAAGAGTGAGAACGTGATAGACATAACTAAAATTGACTTTTCGAAATTGGATGGATTGGTGCCCGCGGTTGTGATTGACGCATTCACAGATCAAGTGTTGATGCTCGGTTTTATGAATCAAGAATCTTTGAAGAAAACTATCGATTCAAAGTATGTAACTTTTTTCAGCAGATCGAGAAAAACCTTATGGACAAAGGGTGAAACCTCCGGCAACTATCTCGAACTTATGGACATAAAATTGGACTGCGATAACGATTCATTGATGGTTTACGCAAAACCAGCCGGGAACACTTGCCATACAGGCAGTTACTCATGTTTCGGAGTTGAAAGAAACGACGCGAGATTTTTAGAGTATCTTTTCAAGTTCATTCAAAAAAGAAAAATCGAACTTCCCGAAAATTCTTATACTACAAAACTTTTCAAATCGGGTGCAGATAGAATTATCCAAAAAGTTGGCGAAGAAGCTATCGAAACGATCGTTGCCGCAAAGAACAGAAACAAAACCGAAATCCTAAACGAAGTATCGGATCTCATCTATCATCTGTTCGTTCTTCTCGCGGAACAGAACATTACAATCGAAGAGATCGGCCAAACTCTTAAGAGCCGCCATATCAAAGAATAGAAAAATTAACTAGAGAAGCTTGACTTATGTTTGGTGAGATTTATGGATACTTATCAAAAACAATTTCTCCCCACGCATGACCGTCTTTATATTCTTTATAAATGACCACCGCCGAAACGTTATCGTCAAATCGTTTCATGATATAGTTGTAATACGATTCCGGGAAATAAAATCTTAGAATGCTTCCGCGTCTCGTGAACGTCGGTTCGAGATATTGATTTCGGAAAAAAATGTAAGCGGTGTATTTTGAGTCTTGATCCGTTAACCTTATCCCGTATTCGTTTGCGTACGGTCTGGCGCCTTCACCGAAAAATGGATAGTGCTTATCAACGGAAAAAGTAATATCGTTTAATATTGGGGCAACGGTTCCGTTCGGATCGCTCGCGGGGAACTTCTGCGCGTACAGAGAAAGTGAAATCAAAAACAGAATTAAAAATTTCTTCATTCGATAAATCGAAAATTATTTGACGATAAGATACAACCGTTAATTATGAAATTAAATAGTCCGCCTTCAGTTAATTACCCTTGTATAAAAGCTTGTAATCTTTTTCTTTTCCTTTTTCCCACCACGTTTCCGGTATTACCTTCCAATTCCCCATTGCTTTCGGCGTTACGTTCTTCTTTTTCTCAATCCACTTCATCATGTAATAGCGAAGGTCTTTATCGGTAGAATTAATTATTCTCTTTTCCAACTGATCCTTTGGTATGTGAGCGCCTTGAGTTAAATGGTATCCGCCGCCGTTTCCGCGGTATGAGTTAACCGCGACCTTATACGTTTTACTGTAATCGAACGGTGAACCGTTGGACATAGATGATATTTGAATGCGGTCTCCTGCCGGCTTGGAAACATCAACAGTGTAATTAATTCCCGCAGCGCTATCAAAGTTGTAGTAAACGCCTTTAAGCACCGGACGGTTATTTCTTTTGTCTGTCTGAACATTTCCGTTTGCATCACGGCTGAAATTTATAAGGTGATCATTTTCATTTTTCATTTGATTGAACCACAACCCGTAAGAGAACTCCAAATAGTCTTTAATTTCTTTTCCGGTGAGTTCCATCGTGTAAAGTAAATTTTCGTACCGGTATAAATCGAACATATTGCCGACTGTTATCGTTCCTTTGGGAATCTCGGTATCAAACGACAACGGAGCGGTAAATGAAATATCTGCGCCGGTAAGTTCCAACTGTATTTCTTGAATCAAATCAACGAATGCGGAATTTCCAAAAACTGATTCACGTGTTGAAATTGAATTGGTAAAATATCCAAGCGGCTGTTCAACATATTTTTTTGCGGCATCGAAAGCATACTGAAATTTTTTCATGAACTCCGGATCGGGTGCATAGTTCTTCATCTCAACTATCTCGCCCTTAATTTCTTTTGTCCAGTCATGATGCAACGAGTCATAAGTCATGTTCACATTTGCAACGGCAGCATCAATCGCAGAATTTCTTCCGCCGAGAACCGGAACAGTTTTACCTTCGGAGTTATTGACGGTAAAATTCCATCCGTGATGATCATGACCGACAAACACAATGTCGAACCCAGGCACACGTTCTGCAACAAGTTTGGATGCATTTTCGTTTTTGTAAGTATCAGCCGATTGATTCCCGTAAGTGTATTCAACGCCGGAATGGAAAAGTCCAATCAACAAATCCGGTTTTTCTTTTTCCTTAATTATCTTCACCCACTTTTGCGCACACTCAATCATATCTTGAAATTCCATTCCCGACCAAATATTGCGCGGAAGCCAATTCGGAATTGCCGGCGTGATCATTCCTAAAACGGCAATTTTAATTCCTTTGCGTTCAATTATCGTGTAAGGTTTAAAGTACGGTAATCCGGTAGAAGTATAAACCGCATTTGCCGCCAACCAAGGAAAATTTATTTCTTTGTTGAATCTATCATACACAGCGTGACCGGTTTCAATATCGTGGTTGCCGACTGAACCGGCATCGTACTTCATATAATTCATTACTTCCGCAAAGACATGCGGCACATTGGGTTTTTCAAAATTATAATAATAAACAAGCGGGGTTCCTTGCAGCAAATCTCCGCCGCTTAACAGAATTGTCTCATGATCTTTCTTTTCTCTTTCGCTTCTCACGTAAGTCATTACCTGCGCAAGTGAATGATTACTCTCCTTTTGATCGGTAAAACTGTACGGAAAGACCTGGCCGTGTTCGTCCGTTGTTTCAATGATTTTAAATTTTACAGTTTGAGCAAATGTGCTGAGACTTAAAAAGAAAAAAACTAAACCGGTAAAAAGAATATTCTTAAAAAACTTATCCAATGCTTTCATGTTCAATTCCAGTGAGATATTATTAGTCTTTTTGAATTATCAAACGTATTCCGTGACGGTAAGTTATGTAATACCACATCCATTCCGCCAGAACTTTGTATCTGTTCCGGAAACCAATTAAATAAAGTATATGAATAAACACCCAAGCGAACCATGCAATAAATCCCGACACTTTAATTCTGCCGATTTGCATGACGGCTTTCGCGCGACCAATTGTTGCCAAGTTTCCTTTGTCGAAATATTTGAACGGCTTTCTTTCTGATTGCGGAATGTTTCTTGAGATTATCTTTGCAAGATATTTTCCTTGTTGAATTGCTACCGGCGCAACGCCCGGCAAAGGTTTATTATAATGCAGCATCAGCGCAGCGTCTCCAATTACAAAAACTTCGGGATGTTTTTTTATACTGCAATCTTTTTCAACTATCACTCGCCCCGCTCTATCAAGCACGGTGTTCAATGATTTTATTAATTGAGGGATTTCGTTCCCAGCAGCCCAGATGATATTCGGGGTTTCTATAAAACCGGAATTCAGCTTAACACCGGTTTCATTGATGTTTTCAACCTTCGTATTCAACCTAACCTCAACTCCCAATTTTTCAAGTGAGAGTTTTGCCTTCTCACTTAAACCGGGGTCGTAAATCGAAAGAATTCTGTCTTGTGCTTCTACCAATATTATTTTCGTTTTCGCTGGATCAATATGCCGGAATTCTTTTCGAAGCGTTCGTTTCGATATTTCTGCTATGGCGCCGGCAATTTCTACACCCGTTGGCCCGCCACCAACGATAACAAACGTTGTATATTTTTTTATTTCATTTTCGTCACGACAGATTTCAGCTTTTTCGAACGACAACAAAATTTTATCACGAACGGTTATCGCATCATTCAGCGTTTTAAGTCCGGGCGCAAAAGTTTCCCATTCGTTTTTCCCGAAATAGGAATGGCGCGAACCGACGGCAACTATCAGATAATCATATTCAAACTGATCATCGTTCAAACAAACTTTTTTGGCTTCAACATCAATCTTGGTTACTTCTCCCATTATCACCGTAACATTTTTTTGCTTATGAAGTACACCCCGTATCGGCGCAGCAATATCACCGGGTGAAAGTGCCGCAGTTGCAACTTGATATAACAGCGGTTGAAAAAGATGATGATTCGTTTTATCTATTAACGTGATATCCACATCGGCATTCTTCAATGTTTTAGCCGCGGTTAATCCGCCGAATCCGCCGCCAATAATTACAACTTTCTTTTTCATTCTCATTCTGCAATTAAAAAAATTTCGCCGAAATTAATTTTTAACCGTAACTTTTTGTGTTTAAGTTAGTCAAATAAGAGTAAATCTGCCTCTTATATGGTTATAGCTATCTTCTTAAACATATTTTTCAGAATAAAATTCCAAAGGACTTGTTATTTTAGGTCGAAGATTTGAAAATCCGTTTCAGTATAGAATGGACTACGTTTTGAATCACAAAGCAGTCATCACAAAATCATCTCCTCAAAATAAATCATCAAAAAATAACGGAGGTTTTATGAGAAGATTAATGTCTATTCTTCTCCTTGCAATTATTTTTCTACCATTAACTAAATCAGCGGCACAAATCAGTGCGCGGATGCTTCAGTATCCCGATGTTTCCCAGACGCACATTGTATTTGCGTATGCCGGCGACATTTGGATAATTTTCAAAGAAGGCGGAACGGCTTACAAATTGACATCGGCAAAGGGGGAAGAAATGTTTCCGAAGTTTTCGCCCGATGGATCGCAAGTTGCATTCGACGGCAACTACGATGGGAATGTTGATGTATATGTGATGCCATCTACCGGAGGACTTCCGGAAAGAATAACGCACCACGGAATGTTTGACAGAATAATCGATTGGTATCCCAACGGCAAAAATCTTCTCTATGCTTCTTCGATGAACAGCGGGAAGCAAAGGTTCAATCAATTCTACAAAGTTTCTGCAAAAGGCGGATTGCCGGAAAAACTTCCAGTGCCTTACGGTGAAATGGCATCGCTATCACCTGATGGAAAAATGATTGCTTACACTCCCGTAACTCAAGCATTTAGAACTTGGAAAAGATACCGCGGCGGATGGGCAGCAGATATATGGATTTACAATTTGGAAAAAGAAACTGC
>JAKAEE010000019.1:5950-52321 GCA_021820065.1 Bacteroidota bacterium
CATCGCTATCACCTGATGGAAAAATGATTGCTTACACTCCCGTAACTCAAGCATTTAGAACTTGGAAAAGATACCGCGGCGGATGGGCAGCAGATATATGGATTTACAATTTGGAAAAAGAAACTGCCGAGAACATTACCAACAATGTTGCAGACGATGAATTTCCAATGTGGCACAACGATAAGATTTATTTCTTGTCAGACCGAGGCGCAAATGAAAGAGCAAATATTTGGTGCTATGATACAAAGACAAAACAAACCAAACAAATCACTGACTTCAATGATTATGATATTCATTTCCCGTCTTTAGGTCCTTCCGATATTGTTTTTGAAAACGGCGGCAGACTTTATTTGTTAAGCTTAACCGATGAAAAGTATCATGAAGTAGCCGTCAAAGTTGTTACGGACGAAATTACTCTTATGCCGAAAGTTGAAAACGTTTCTAAGCTGATCCAAAATACAAGCATTAGTCCGGATGGAAAAAGAGCAATGTTTGAAGCGCGCGGAGATATTTTCTCTGTGCCGGCAGAAAACGGTCCCGTATTTGACTTAACAAAAACTTCAGGCGTAGCTGAAAGATATCCCGCATGGTCACCCGACGGAAAGACAGTCGCATATTGGAGCGATAAATCCGGAGAATATGAATTGACTATTCGCGACTTGGAGAAACCCGATACTGAGAAAAAACTAACTTCATTTGGTCCCGGTTATCGTTACCGTTTGTACTGGTCGCCCGACAGCAAGAAGTTAGCATTCATCGATAAGGCAATGCAGGTTTACGTTTACGATATCGCCGAGAATGAAACATACAAAGTGAACAAAGAACTTTTTATGTATGAAGGCGACTTAGAAAACTTTGACGTAAGTTGGTCGGCAGATAGTAAATGGCTTGCTTACCCGGAAGAAATGACTAACCGTGCCAGCGCAATTTTCATTTTTGATACTCAGCAGAAAAAAAATTATCAGCTAACTTCGGGTTACTACCGCGACACAGAACCGAAATTTGATCCCGACGGGAAGTATCTGTATTTCTTAACCAACAGAACGTTCAATCCTACTTATTCCGATATTGACAATACCTTCATCTACGCAAACACTACGAACATCGCTCTAGCAACTTTAACAGATGAAGTGCTTTCGCCTTTAGCTCCGAAGAACGATACTACTTCCGTAAAGAAGGAAGCTGAAAAGAAGGATGAAAAAGATTCCAAGAAGAGTGATTCGAAAGAGAAAAAAGATGAGAAGGAAAAAGTAAAGGAAGTTAAAATTACTTTTAAAAATTTCGAAGATAGAGTTGTTATCCTTCCACCAGAAGCCGGTAACATTTCGCATATAGAAGCAGTGCCGGGAAAAATAATTTTCCATCGTTTACCCAACACAGGTGCCGCCGATAAGAAGAAACCGGTTATGTATTACGATATCGAAAAAGGCGAAACTAAAACTATCGTAGATAACGCCGATGAGTTTTCAGTTAGCGCGGATGGAAAGAAAATCTTAATAGAGCAGGACAAGAATTATTCGATCGTTGATATCGCCGAGAATCAAAAACTCGATAAGAAGATGCCGACTGCACAACTTGAAATGACTGTTAACCCGCGCGCGGAATGGCAGCAAATTTTTAATGACGTCTGGAGATTTGAACGCGACTTTTTCTACGACCCCAATATGCATGGCGTTGATTGGAATGCAACGAAAAAACAATATGAAAAACTTTTGGAACAAGCTGTAACTAGATCGGATGTTAATTATGTCATTGGTGAATTAATTTCCGAATTGAGTTCGTCCCATACTTACCGCAGTGGCGGAGACCTTGAACAAAGTGCGCACCGAAATGTTGGTTACCTTGGAATCAATTGGGAAATCGCCGACGGATATTACAAAATCAAAAAAATAATTAACGGCGCTCCTTGGGATACCGAAGTTAGAAGTCCTTTGCTAATGCCGGGTGTTAAAGTAAAAGAAGGCGATTACATTCTTGCTGTGAATGGAGAAACTTTGGATACATCCAAAGATCCGTGGGCTGCGTTCGACGGCATGGCTGACAAATCGGTAGAACTAACTGTGAATGACAAACCAACTTTTGACGGTGCACACAAAATATTAGTAAAGACACTTTCCGACGAAACTCGTTTGCGCAATCTTGCATGGATTGAATCCAACCGTGAACAAGTTGACAAAGAGACGAAAGGAAAAATCGGTTACATTTATGTCCCAAGTACAGCAGTCAACGGACAAACAGAATTAGTTCGTCAATTCGCAGCACAATTTGATAAAGAAGGTTTGATAATTGATGAAAGGTTCAACGACGGCGGACAAATTCCCGATCGCTTCATTGAACTTCTCAACCGCAAACCTTTAGCGTTCTGGGCTGTTCGCGATGGAAAGAATTGGCAGTGGCCTCCGTATGCAAACTTCGGTCCGAAAGTAATGTTGATAAACGGCTGGAGCGGTTCTGGCGGCGACGCATTTCCTGACTTCTTCAGAAAAGCTGGATTAGGTCCGCTAATTGGAAAACGTACATGGGGAGGATTAATCGGAATTTCCGGCGCGCCGACTCTAATTGACGGCGGTTCTGTTACAGTGCCGACATTTAGGATGTATGACCCGGATGGTAAATGGTTCAAAGAAGGTCACGGCGTAGATCCGGATATTAAAGTTGAGGACGATCCTTCACAGCTTTCAAAAGGTGTTGATCCTCAATTGGAAAAAGGAATCGAAGAAGTAATGAAACTTCTAGTTGAACATCCACCGGTTAATCCGAAACAACCGCCTTACGAAAAAAGATAAAATGAATTTCACAAAAGGTGAGGATACTTTTAGAAGTATTCTCACCTTTTTTAATTCCAACTTGATAAAATTTTCTTGTAGAGATTAGAACCGAGTGTTCAAACCAATATAGACGTGTGAGTAGCTTTGCTTATCTTGAAACGTTCCTTCGTAACTCAAAGTGAAAAATGTTGATGCAAGAACCCGCCAAGACAAATCGATGGAGGCGATATCCTGCATCAGCTTGGTAGAGCTTTGCGGAAAAGTGTAGTCAACTTTTCTGTACCCCAAACCAATATTAAAATAACCGTTAAACAAATCTTTGTTGATGCTTCCGCCGTAATAATTTCCTTTCACGTACCCGTTTTCAATTCTGTTATAATTTATGTAAAGCGAGGAATAAATTATCGGAAGCTGGATATAACTCAGTGATCCGCCGTAGTTTCTTGCCGGCTGCGGGTCGGCTGCGCTGAAGCGATAATTGAAATTTGTGCTCAACCATAAACTATTAACCGGTCTTATATTCAACCTAAATCCCAAACCCTGCCTTGTAGCCGAATCAAAAATACTATCTGCAATATTCTTGAACGTTTCATAATAGACAACATTTTTTCTTGCATCGTAAGTTGCGCTTAAACTCAGCCAGTTGCTCGGAGTATAACTTGCCATGCAAAATATGCTCGATATATCAAAAACATTTTGCCCGACTCCCTTTTTGCGTTTGTACAACTCAAACTCCGATGAGAAAAACAAACCAAAGCTTTGAGAAAAGTTGCTTGTGTGTTGGAAGTACAAAAATCTTCTGTCGGTTTTGAAATCGTTCGTCTGTTGAAATACGCCAACCGTGTTCTGCATGGACGTACTTGTTGAAATACTGTCGTCTCTGCTGATATAACCGCCGTACTCGAACAATTTTGCGTTTAAACCGTAATTGGAGAAATCAGGTCGAGAACCAACTATCGCTCCGAGAGTAAATTTTTTGATTGCTGTTTCAAATTGAAGTCCGTCTATAGCGCCAAGACTTGAAGTTTTAGGATTAATTTTTCTGCCAAGAATCAAATTGGTTGTTTTGCTGAATGCATATTTGAACGCAAGATCGTAAATTTTTATTGCATCACCCAAATGGCTCGTTACGCTAGCCCATTGATCTGCTCTGTAAACAAAATTAATGTAACTTGAAAAAGATACCGGCGATCTAAACAGCGAGTCCGCTTCCATCGATAGAGTGTACCGCCAGTTCTGAAGGTTAGCCAAACCGGGAGTATTAGACATACTTGTGTAGGACGCAATCGAAAGTCTTCCGCTCACTCTTCTTGCAAAAGAACTTCCTTTTGATATTTGCAGCTTAGCCGGTGCAGGTATTAACTCCTGTGCAGGAATCTTTTCTTCGGTTTTAATTTCTCCTTCGGTCGGCTTTTCTTTTATCTCGGTTTTCTCAACAATCAACGCGATCATAGAGTCATTCACTTTCAACTGAGCACTTCCAATTAAAATACCTGAACATGAACTCGACGAGACATACTTTACCAATACCGTTGGAACAAGTTTTTTATTCGAACGAACATATAACGTATCGTTAATCGAAATACCGTCGGTGTTTTCGAAACGGACGTAAATGTTCTGCGAGGTCAAAAATGTTACCTGACCGATTTTTTCTTTCTTAGCCGCAGTTTGACCCAAAAGATTTATCTGAAATAAAACTACCACTAACAAAATGCTTCTTTTAACCACCTGAACTCCCTGCCGGATGGCATGTATAACATGATGTTGCTGAATAGACATAACCGCTGACACCACTATGCTTTCCATCTACCTTCGTTTTATCACTATGTTCGTGACAATTAATGCAAGTAAACACTTTGAAGTTCGTTGAATTCGTATGACAATCCGAGCATAACGTCCACTTGCCGTTATGCTTACCGCTGTAAATTGGGAAGTACTGACCATCATGATTAAACGTTGAAGGCGTCCATGCTGTCGTAGTATGGCACTGCTCACAAGCTGTCGGGAATTGTGCAGATGAATGATTTGGATTCGTTGTGCTATTATATTTTGCTTGGTGACAAGCATAACAAGTATTTGGCGTCTGACCAACATTGTATCCAACCGTATGACAACTTGCGCAAGGAACCGTTGTGTGCGCACCGGTTAAAGGGAACGGCGTTGTTGAATGATTGAATGACGCCGGACTCCATGCGGTTGTTGTATGACATTGATCGCATGTCGTTGGAAATTTTGCAGAAACGTGATTTGGATTTGTTGTTGCATTGTAATTTGCTTGATGACAAGCGTAACATGCATTTGGAGTTTGACCAACATTGTAGCCAACGGTATGACAGCTTGCGCAAGCAACCGAAGTGTGAGCGCCGGTTAACGGGAACGGTGTTGTTGAATGATTGAACGTTGCCGTTGTCCAATTAGTTGTTGAATGGCACTGCTCACATGTCGTTGGGAATTTTGCCGAAACGTGGTTCGGGTTCGTAGTGTTGTTGTACGTAGTCTGATGGCATCCGTAACAATTATTCGGTGTTTGACCGGAACTGTACCCTACAGTATGACAACTTGCACAAGCGACAGTTGTATGTGCACCGGTCAACGGGAACGGTGTTGTTGAATGATTAAATGTTGACGGCTGCCATGCTGTTGTTGAATGACATTGTTCGCATGTAGTCGGAATTTTTGATGTCGAGTGATTCGGATTCGTCGTGTTGTTGTAATTTGTTTGGTGACAACTGTAACATACACTCGATGTCTGACCAACACTATATCCTACAGTATGACAACTTGCACATGCGACAGTTGTATGTGCACCGGTCAACGGGAACGGAGTTGTTGAATGATTAAACGTTGACGGCTGCCATGCTGTTGTTGAATGACATTGATCGCATGTAGTCGGAATTTTGGATGTCACATGATTCGGATTTGTTGTGCTGCTGTAATTTGTTTGGTGACAACTGTAACAAGTGTTTGGTGTTTGACCAACGTTGAAACCTACCGTATGACAGCTTGCACAAGCAACAGTAGTATGCGCGCCGGTTAACGGGAACGGTGTTGTTGAATGATCAAATGTTGCACTTGTCCAGACAGTTGTTGAATGACACATTTTGCAATCTGTTGGATAAGATTGAGCAACATGATTCGGCGCAGAATTATATTTATCCTGATGACAGCTTACGCATTCGGTTGATAATCCGGCTAACTTCGTTGCGTGACAAGTTTGACACGTTACAGTAACATGCGCTCCCGTGAGAGGAAAAATTGTTGATCCATGGTTGAATGTAATCTGCTTCCAATCAACCGGTGTATGACATTGCTTGCAATCTTGCGGATAATTTTGAGCCGTATGATTTGGCGCCGTTGTATATTTTGCTTGATGGCATGAAACACATTCTGCCGATGTTCCGACATAGCCTGACGTGTGACATTGTTGACACGCAACATTTACGTGCTGTCCTACCAATGGAAAGTTCGTAAGCGAATGATCGATTACACCATCTTTGCTTCCCTTTGGATGACAGGCGTAGCATGCTGAACTCTGATAAACGTATCCGTTCACGCCAGTGTGTTTCGAATCTGTATCTGCCTTGTTATGCGTGTGACAATTTATACATTCGAAAACTTTCAAATTGCTTGAGTTGGTGTGACAATCCGAGCACAGGTTCCATCGACCAAGATGTTTGCCGGAATAAATCGGGAAATATTGCCCGTCATGATCAAAAGTTGAGGGCGTCCATCCAACAGACGTATGACATGTAGCGCAATCGGTCGAAAAGCCGGCGGCTTTATGATTTGGATTTGTCGAGTTATCATAATTTGATTGATGACATCCTACACATGCTTTTGGAGTTCCGGCATAACCTGATGCGTGACATTTATTGCAGTCATTCCGAATCACATTATGCGCGCCGACAAGCGGATATATCGAGTCATGAATTGTAAATGTTGCCGGTTTCCAGCCTGGATCGGTTGTATGACACTGTTTGCAATCCTTCGAAAAATTTAGACTCATGTGATTTGGTGAAGATGCAGCTTCATAATGTTTCTGATGGCACGAATAACAATCCTGAGTCAACCCTTTGTATGTTGTTTGAGAATGACATTCAAAACAATTTACTATTGCATGTCCTCCTACCAATGGGAAAAATGAATGAACTACCGTCGTCGTTGCCCAGACAGGTGAAGAAATTGTATGACATTGCTGGCAATCTGTAGAGAACCCGGCTTGAACATGATTCGGATTCTGCGCTGCCATGTAATTTGCCTGATGACAATCAAAGCAGCTAATCCCTAGTGGATCGAAACGCAACTTTGATGCCGACTTATGACACTGCGAGCAATCTGCTTTTGCGTGGTTACCTAATAATGGAAATCTTCCCATCCGATGTATATCGGAAACGTCTTCAACAATCCAAGTATTGGGGCTATGGCACTTCGCACAATCGTGTCCAACGGTATTCTCATGAATATCTTTGTGGCAATTGTTACATGTTGTTTTTTCTTTTTGATCGCTGAAGACAAGCGTTGAATGGCATAAGCGGCACTGCACCGTTTGATGCTGTCCAACCAAATTGAATCCGGTCTCGCTGTGCTTAAATGTAATTTTAGCGGGAGTTACCTTCCAACTCTCTTCGGAATGGCATTGATTGCAATCCAGTTTAAAATCTTTGCCGTGCGGCGATTGCGCATAACTTACCGAAGATAAAATTAGAATAACAATTAAGAATGGCAGAGCGCGCATTTTACCTCACCGAATTTATATTTAACATATCTGCCTTTTTCATCAACAACCGACTTGTGGCACTTGTAACAAGGTACTCCTGAATGCGCTCCTTCCAGCGGAAATGCTGTTTTGCTGTGATCAAATAAATTCGGTTTCCAGTTGTCAAAATTATGACATCGTTGGCAATTTACAATCCCATTTTCTGCGAACTGCCCCACATGAATGTCTTTGTGACAGGTAACGCATTCTGTTTTTGTAACAAAGTCAATCTTAATACCGGCACTTTCATTTTTACTTGTGTGACACTTACTGCAATTTTGCTTCAAGTGAATCCCCAATAATTCATAACCTGTAAGTTCGTGATTGAAAGTTACAGCGCTCCACTTTTCCGTTGAATGACATAGCTCGCATTTCTGTCCGCTCTTAATTTTTCTTTCAATCGAATCGCCGTGAACATTCTTGTGACAGTTAAAACATTTTTCCGGTTCAATTTTGAATTTCCATTTTTCATTCTTCAGATGGCAGCTTTGACATGGAATGGCAAGATGGCTTCCTGTAAGCGCAAAATTAGTAGTAGAATGACGCTGTATCGTGTACGACGTGAACGAAAAATTCTCTGCTGTGTGGCATTCGGAACAGTCGGATAAAACATTCTTCTTAGTAAACTCTCCTTTGTGATAATCGGTATGGCAGCTAATACATTTATCATACTTCGGTTTTACATTCAATCCGCCCTTGTGACAGTCCAAACATTTCACTTCAAGGTGTTTACCAAGCAGCGGATAATTTGTTTTCGAGTGATCGAACCGGTCAATATTTTTTATCAACTTGAAAGATTCCGTTACGTGACAAGACATACATTTGTCGCCGAATTTTCCTTTGTGAAAATCTTGGTGACACGGCGTGCAATTGGCAAATTCAAGCCCGGTAAACTTTTGGAAGTTCTTTCCGCTCCGTTGCTCAGTCGCATGGCACTTAGAACATTCAACTTTCTGATGCGCACCGGTAAGTGGAAACTTTGCAGTTTTATGATCAAACTTTGATGCCGGCTTAAATGAATCGTTGGAGTGACACTTCTGACAATTTGTGCCCAACGTTCCCTGGTGTTGGTCAACGTGGCATGAGATGCAATTAGTGTTCAATCCCAGATAAGTGTTCTTCCGTGTTTTGATTTTGAAATCTGAAATGAAGTCCGGTTTATGACATTCATTACACTTCAGCTTGGCGTGCTTGCCAACTAAATCAAATCCGGTTTTGGAATGATTAAATCCATCCGGATTAAAATTTACAATTCTAAAATTTCTTCCGTGGTGCTCGCTGTGACACTCGCTGCATTTCTTCTGCAAAACATCGGCGCTGCCGTGAAATCCTCTTCGGCTTTTTTGGCGAAGCCCAATATCGGTATGACAGGCTAAGCACTCATCGTTTCGAATCTGGTTACCGAGGGCGTGACACTTGGTGCAATTGCTCATGCCTTCGAGATTTGCATGGAAGGTTGTCAAATCACCCGGAGATATTTGAGCTAGAGCCGTTCCGAAAGAGATGCTCAAAAAGATTACGGTCAATACCAATCTTAATGTTTTAATACCGCCTCGCCGAATTTTTTAGTGATTGTAATTCCGATCTGTTCCAAAAATTTATTCGGCAGCTCACCGCCGGCAAAAACATAAACCAAATCGTTTTTCATTTCCTCTTCAGTTGCGGAACCGTTTTTCTGAATTGAAAGAATTACCGATTCATCTTTTATCTCTTTTACGTTTGAATTGAGAAGGAGGTTAATACTCCGATCTTCTGAAGCCTTTTTAACTTTTTCATAATTGCCCGGTTTGATTCGCGAAAAAGATTCTCCGCGGTAAGAAAGTGTAACTCTGTTTTTTTCGTCGGCAAGCAGAAGAGCCGATTCAATAGCAGAATCACCGCCGCCTACTACCAATACATTTTTGTTGTTTATAAGCTCGGGCTCAAGAAGGCGGTACATTACCTTTTCCCTGTTTTCACCGGGCACACCAAGTTTGCGCGGAGATCCTCTTCTGCCGATGGCAAGAAGAACATTGGACGATGTTACGGCGCGCTGATTGGTTTGAATTGCAAAGTAATCCTGATACGGATTTATCGAAATAACTTTTTCACTTTCACGAACGGCAATGTCGTTTTTGTTCAGCACTTCATGCCATAGACTAAGCAATTCCGTCTTTGATGTTTCAACAAGTTTCACTTTTCCATATAACGGCAAATACATTGGAGAAGTCATTACAATTTTGGCTCTTGGAAAAGAATAGACTGTTCCGCCAAGTGTGTCTTGTTCCAAAGTTAGAAACTTGATGTTTTTCTGTTTTGAAGTAAGCGATGCGGATATTCCCGCTGGACCGGCGCCAACGATTACTAAATCGTAATCCGGTTTAATGGAGTGAACTAATTTTCGTGTGATGTTTTCAACAGCTTGTTTGCCCTGCTCAACCGCATTCTTTATCAAACCCATCCCGCCTAATTCGCCAGCGATATAAATTCCTTTAACGCTGGTTTCAAACTCGGGGCTTATATGAGGCAGATCAACACCTCTTTTCTCGGTACCGATTACAAGTGTTATTGCGCCCAACGGGCATGCATGAAAACACGCACCGTGTCCCACGCACCGTGATGCATTAATTGTTACTGCCTTTCCGTGAACAATTCCAATGATATCTTTTTCCGGACAGGCAGTAATGCACGCACTGCTGCCGATACATGTGCTTAAACTTACTACGGGGTGAAGCGAGACTGGTTCGTGAAAGCCGAGTTCTTTAGCCTTCTCGATTTTCTTCTGAGCAACTTTGGTTTGCTTTTTGTTCTTCCTTAGATAAAAGAACATGATCATGGCGATCATTAAAAAAACAAATCCATACGATATGAGATTTTCTAAAGTGACTTCCATCGACATGCATTACGTTGTCTTTCTAAAATATCCAAGTGTAACCGAATGCAACAGCAACGCCTACGTGAATCAACATGATTATCAGCATTACAAGCGCAAACGGAAGGTGAATAATATGCCAGTACTTAAAAAGCCTCTGGACAGAATGTAACAGAATGATTCTTCGTGTCAATACCAATTTCGACTTGCAAATTTTTATTATCTCATCAATGGATTTATGTGAGATGTTTCTTTTAACAAGTTCTTTCCTTATTTGATGAATCAGCGATGCGTTTTCAAAATAATCATGGAGTATGATTCCCATTACGGAAAAAAAACCAAGCGTTTCGTATGACTCGACCGATCTAAAATGATCCAGCCTTTTGAGCAGATCGTCATGCAGATTATAATCTTTGCGTAGTGTTTCAGTATAACCAAAATTCAAAAGTTTTAGTTCATCCAACGAGTATTCCTGTCCATGTATTGATCTCGGAATCTGAATGTAAATGAACCGGCCTACAACGCCGCTAACCACAACAGCCACCATACTCCAAAAACTAACGGCAACTATTCCGCCGAATTTAAAAGCCGTGTGATAGAGAACCAATATTGGACCAACACTGCAAAGAAAGATATGCATTTCAAGCCAGTGCTTCAGAAGTCCCATTCTTAACATTTTGCGTGATCTTTTTCTAACCATGTACATTGCGACGCCAAGTATCATCATTATGGAACCGATGATGCCAAAGCCATGACCGAGAAAACCGCTTGGTTTCAGCAATTTATCCAGAGGGTTAAAAAAACGATCCTCGTAAGGAGTCAAATAGTAACGGTATCCATAAATTCCCACAGCTATTAAAACGAAAGCCCCTATTAATAGTAAAAATGACAGGTAAATTCTGTGCTGAGTTTTAGTCATCTATAGTATAGTTGATTTGAATTTCAGTGGTAAAAGGTGACTCACTATTCCCGCAGTAGGTTGTAAGTTGGTTTCTGCAAGAATTTCGGCTTGAAGATAAGATTTTTTTATATTCAACAAAAGTACGAGCATAATTTTTAAGCAAGGTTTAAGAAAAGATCATGCCATGGATCACGCCTATAACAAAAACGTTTTCGGCTCGGTTAATTATTCCGGTAACCGGTAATGTAATTGTCGTAGAAATTTTTACTTAGATTAAATAATCGAAACCATAAAAATCTTGATTGAATGTAGATGCTGCGAAGCGTTATGCCAGCTTACCAAGATTGAATCTCTTTCGTTCATTTGAATCCAGATGAAGCTTTCTTAACCGGATAGATTTTGGCGTAACTTCCACCATCTCATCTTCCTGAATATATTCAAGCGCTTCTTCCAGCGTGAACTTTATTGCCGGAGTAATCTTAACAGCCTTATCCGAACCAGATGCACGCATGTTCGAAAGTTTTTTCCCTCTTTGGATGTTCACTTCGATATCATTTTCTTTGCTGTGTTCACCGATAATTTGACCTTTGTAAACAATTTCACCCGGATCAATAAAAAATTTGCCCCGGTCTTGCAATGAATCGATTGCGTATGCAGTTGAGGCGCCTTCATCCATCGAAATCATCACACCGTTGGTAGATTTGTTTATTGCACCTTTAAAATATTCATACTGGAAAAATCTGTGGTGCATTACTCCCTCGCCCGATGTTGCGGTTAGAATTTTTGTACGCAGACCGACTATTCCACGCGTCGGAATGTGGAATTCTAATTTGTTCATGTTCCCTTTGTTTTCCATCTTCACCATTTCGCCGCGGCGCTGACCAACGAGTTCAATAACTTTGCCGGCAGATTCGGTAGGAACATCAACAACCAAAACTTCAATCGGCTCGGCTTTCTTGCCATTGATTTCTTTATAGATCACTTTCGGGTCACGAACTTGAAGTTCGTATCCTTCGCGTCTCATGTTCTCAATTAAAATTGAAAGATGCAGAATTCCGCGTCCCGAAACTTTGTACGAATCCGGCGAACTTGTATCGTGAACACGCATAGCTACATTGTGCTCGAGCTCTTTATATAATCTATCCCGAAGCTGACGAGACGTAACATACTTTCCTTCTCTACCGTAGAACGGTGAGTTGTTTACGGTAAATGTCATGCTGATTGTCGGCTCATCAATTTCGATAAACTCTAACGGCTCCGGATTGCCTGCATCTGCAATTGTATCTCCAATATCTATATCTTCTATTCCGACGATTGCACAAATATCTCCGCACTGAACTTCTTCAACTTCAATTCTACTCAATCCATCGAAGACGAACAATTGTTTTGGACTCGTTTCATGAATCGATCCGTCGCGCTTGATGATAGAAAGTTTTTCCGTTTTTCTCAGCGTTCCTCTAAAAACTCTGCCGATACCGATTCTGCCGACATAGTCGCTGTAATCTAAAGTCGTGATTTGAATTTGAGTGTCACCTTCCATAACCGGCGGTGAAGGCAAATCATTAATGATTGATTCAAGAAGTGGATCGAGATTTTGTTTTTTATTTTTTAAATCCTTAACAGCCCATCCGTCACGACCGCTTGCATAAAGTACTGGAAAATCAAGCTGATCTTCGTGCGCATCTAGCTCAATAAACAGATCATAAATTTCATCGAGGACTTCCTCTGGTCTGTTGTCCGGTCTGTCAATTTTATTTATAACGATAATAGGTTTGAGATGAAGACTCAACGCTTTCTCTAAAACAAATCTTGTCTGCGGCATCGGACCTTCAAACGAATCTACAAGAAGAAGAACTCCATCCGCCATTTTAAGCACACGCTCAACTTCGCCGCCAAAGTCCGCGTGACCCGGAGTATCAATCAAATTTATTTTGTAATCTTTGTAAGGTATGCTGATATTTTTTGCAAGAATTGTAATTCCTCTTTCACGTTCTAGATCATTCGAATCCAAGAATCTTTCTCTTACAACTTGGTTCTTCCTAAAAACTTGGCACTGCTTAAGTATCTGATCAACTAAAGTTGTTTTACCATGATCTACGTGCGCGATGATGGCAATGTTTCTAATTTCTTTCACTAACTCTCCGCTCTGCCTGATACAGGCAATAAATGTTAAAAAATGGCTGGTAAATTTACGAAATTGAAAGTTACCTTGAAAAGAAATGATTCATTTCAGCGGTTGGCCAGATCCCAATATGATCAGCTAATCCGGACATGGAATACAGCGGGCTTACTAAACAACTTTACCGAAGTGCAAATTTCAATTACAATATTTCTTGAAGTCTGTCAGCAGGATTTTATAGTCAATCGGTTTTCTGTAATACTTTGTTGCGCCCGCTGCCATCGTAATTTCTTCATCCCTCTTAAAAGCATTTGCAGTAACTACCATGATCGGAATAGTTTTGTAATCATCAATTTGGCGCAGTTCCTTTATTAATTGAATTCCATCTTTGGTCCCGACCAATGAAATATCAATCAGGAATATTTGATATTTATCTTTTTCAATAGCCGCATCAAATTCGATATCGTTCTGGCACATGGTTAAATTAAAATCTTTGGCAAAAACGCTGCGATATACTTTCAGAAGCAAATCGTCATCTTCAACAATTAATAAATTTGGTTTTGAATTCATTGTATATTCAACTCATTGTTGGTTCTTTTTCAAACGTAACAGTAAATTTTGATCCCTTACCTTTTTCCGACTGAACAGAAATTTTAGCTTTGTTAAGTTCGCAATACTTCTTAACAAGCGATAATCCCAAACCGTTGCCTTCGTATCTTCTTGAATAACCTCTTTCTTCCTGCATAAACGGTTCAAACATGTTAGCCATAAATTCTTCGGACATTCCAATTCCCGTGTCTTTAACAATTACCTCTATGCACTGATCCTGATTGCGGTTAATCGTCAATTCTACTTCGCCTGCTCTTGTGTATTTAATTGCATTGTCTATAAGGTTAACAAAAATTTGATTAAGACTATACCTATCGCCAAGCACAGTCGTTTCCGAAGTGTTGCAGTAAATGTTAAAGTTCAGCCCTTTCATTTTTGCCGTAATGCTGTATTCGGTTCTAATTGAATCGAAAACATCCCTCATCAAATCTAACTTTGTCCATGTCGGTTCATACGATCCAACTTGTATTTCCGAAGCATTTAGTATCAATCCGATTGTTCTTATCAGTCTCTTGCCTGCCGTATGAATCCCTTCAAAATACTCTTCAATTTCTGGAGTCAATTTTTCATCAAGCGCGTCCTTAAGAAGATTCGAAAAATTCATTGTTATGTTGATTGGTGATCGAATTTCGTGAGACATTTGCGCAAGGAATTCTGATTTCAGTTTGTTTGCATGTTCGGCTCTATCTTTTGCAGAAAACAGTTCTTCAATTAATTTTTTCATCTCGGTAATATCTTCTTTCACTGCAATGAAGTGCGTGATGTTGCCTTGGGAATCTTTTATCGGCGAGATTGACGCTTGTTCCCAATACAATTCACCCTTCTTTTTCTTGTTATGAAATTCGCCGCGCCACTCTTTTCCAGCTTTGATAGTCTGCCACATCAGTTGATATTCCTCCGGAGATTTTTCTCCGGATTTCAGAATACGCGGGTTTTTACCGATTGCTTCTTCGAAAGTGTAGCCTGTAGTTTCCGTGAATTTCGGATTTACATATTCAATTTTGCCGTTTATATCTGTGATAATAATTGTTGCGGGACTTTGTTCTACGCCACGCGAAAGTTTTCTAATTTGCTCTTCTGCTTCTTTTTGTTGTGTGATATCACGTGAAATGCCCATGATCGAAACTATTTTGTTCGATTCGTCCCGCAGAGGAACTAACGAGGTACCAAGCCAAACCTCGCGATTTCCAAATTTTAATTTTGATTCTTCATACAAAGGTTTGCCGCTTTCCATTACGGTTTTCAAGCTCTGTTTTTGTTTTTGAAAAGCATCGTTTCTGAAGAAAACATTCACATTTCTGCCGATAAGGTCTTGCGGTTTTTTGGATAATAGCAGTGCACCATAATTGTTAACGTACTCAATTTTCAAATCAACACTTAAAACGAAAATAATTTCATTCGCAGATTCAGCTAATGTGCGGTAACGTTCTTCGCTATTAGAGAGAGCCTGTTCAGCTTGCTTTCGCTTTTCTTCATCCTCTATATGCTCAAGAGCAAAAGAAATATCTTTAGATAACTCGTCAAGCAAGGCAATCTCTTCAGTATCAAAGAATCCTTTTTCATCGGAATACACAGTGAAAACGCCGAACGTTTCGCCGTGAACAATAAGCGGCAGAGCAGCGCTGGATCGTATCCCAAAACTCAACTGTTTATCTCTCCATGGAGACATCCTTGTTTCGTTCTCAACATCGTTGCAAACGTTGTGTTTTTTCTCACGCATTGCCGTTCCCGTCGGGCCCATGCCTTCAGGTATGCCGGAATTAACAGAGACTTTAATTTGATTCAAATAATCTTTAGCCGAGCCGCAGAATGAGGTAACATTTATCCAGCCGCTTTCTTTATCAAGTATGCCGATCCACGCCAACAAAAACTTCCCTTTTTCAATTGCGATACAACAGCTTCTCTCCAACAAAATTTCTCTGTTATGTTCTCTTACAATAAGCTGATTAATATCGCTCAAAGTAGCGTAAACTCTGTTCAGTCTTTGAATCTTAATGTCTTTAGTTTTTCTCTCGCTTATATCTCTTACAATACCTTGAAAGAATTTCTTGCCGTCGATTTCTATAAATCTTGTACTTACTTCAACAGGAAAAATTGTTCCGTCTTTTTTGCGATGAAAAATTTCATGCACAATTCCATTTAATTCCTCTGCTTTCCTAAAAGATTCCTCAGTACCCGCGGCTGTTTCCGGGCTTCTAAAATCATCCGCTCTCATATTGAGGATTTCTTCCTTACTATATCCATACACACTAAGCACTTTATCATTCACGTCAACAATTCTTCGGTTCTCGTCAATCATAAATATCATATCGTTAGCATGTTTAATTAATAACTCAACATGCTTTGTAAGAAGTTTTTTCTCGGCTTCAAGTTCGTACTTTGCTTGATAGAATTTTTTCTGTTCATGCTTCCAAACTAATATTAATATAACGGCAACTATCACAATTAACAGAACTACTACAATACCGGTTATAAAAGCTCTAAATCTTAACGGTGCATATATTTCTTCTTTATCTTCTTTGGTGACCATGAACCAATTGGTACCTTCAATTTTATTTAGGTACGATAGAACCGCTATTCCCCTATAATCTTTTCCTTCAAAGAATCCTTTCTTACCAAGTAGTAGTCCAGCAGCAGGTAATGAAGTATCTTTTATAGATAACTTAAAATTCAGCGGTTGATTTTCCTTAAAACGCAACTCGTTTAGATAAACAACGGAATCTTCGTCCCGAGAAACAAGCGATGTTTCGCCGCTTATGGCATTTCCCACCCATTTCTGTATTAAAGGAAATAAAAACTTATGCGGCTCAATTCTTATTAAAAGAATCCCAACTAATGGTTGTTTTGAAGTTTCCAAATCGAAAAGCGGAACAGCTATGTCGATGTGTGGAATATTTTCTTTCGAGGTAAGATGAATATCCGAAATCATGATATCTCGTTTGCTAACTGCCTTGGCAATCAAACTTATTCCCGCATCGCGAGGAATGGCAAAAGTTTTTGCAGCAATATAGGTTTTAAGTTGAGGATCGAAAAAAGCGGCTTGGGAGAAATTGCTATCTTTGCTAAACGCTTCCAACCAATTGATAATTTTTTTCGAACTGCCTTTGCCGGCAAACACCAATTTCAGATTGGATATTAATGATTGGTCATTGCGTATGAAGTCGGCAATTTCAAGGCGTTCTTTATACCAATCCTTGATTTGCTTTTCCTTAAGCAAAGAAATCGCCTGGAGTTCAGAATAAATTTTTTTGGTTATTTCATCTTTTTGAAGATCGAAGAAGATATGACCGAGAAGTAACAACACTCCCGATGATATCAGAAATATTAACAGCAAAATTCTTGATGTCTTTCTGTCTGCCACTTTACCACCAATTCTCTTTCTTTCTTCTTCTTAAGATTATGAATTGTTGTACTGAAAACTTGATGGAATCTAACTAATTTTTTTCAAAAAGAATAATAGAGCAAATAGACAGCAACGTCTATTTGCTTCAATTGTGGTTAGAATAGTCCGGATAAGATTTTTTTTCAACGGCATGCAAACCCGGGCTTTCAGAGTGTGTGTGAAAATTGGATTTGAAGCTAATCATGGTTTCGTTTTTATTGTGAAATCGAAAAAAATCTTCCGAAAAAATGAATTATCACACACGCTCTTCAACTTTGGGGATTGTCGTTTTCAACTAACGAAAATGAAATTATTTTTTTATCTTGGATCGAAATATTTTATAAAACAGAACATTAAATACTGAGGACGTGGTGGATTTCACAGAAGAAAAAAACGGCGAGGTTGTGATAATTAAGTCGCTGACTTCTAAAGCCACCGTCGCAGACGCACATGTATTCAAGAATTTCATGCTGATGAAAATCAACAACGGTGAATCAAAATTGATCTTCGACCTCAGCGAAATTGTTCTTTTGGATTCAACTTTTCTCGGGGCAATGGTTGTAGTTCACCGAAGACTAACATCGATAGGCAATAAACTTGTTCTGTGCGGAATCAACGAAGCAGTTGGAGTTTTGCTCGGGCTCACTAAATTAAATGAATCATTTGCCGTCTTCAAAACTAGAAACGAGGCGGTTGCTTCGTTTCCGAAAAAACAAAATCATTTTGACGGTTTGAGTTAGTTATCTTTTCTGATAGTTAATTCAAAACAAGAAAACGCGCAAACCAAATTTTTACTTCACCGAGAACTTATAGATTGTTGATTGTCTGTAAACTTGCCCTGGCTTAAGAACAACCGAAGGGAAATTTGGTTTGTTCGGGGAATCTGGAAAATGCTGCGCTTCTAAACACAATCCGGTTCTCTGCTGATACATAATGCCGTTCTTCCCCTTAACTTTACCATTAAGGAAATTTCCGGTATAAAATTGCACTCCGGGTTGATCCGTCCACATTTCAATAAATCTTCCCGAAGAAGAATCGTACACGCTGGCAACTTTAGGAATTAATTCCTGATGCTTATTTAAAACAAAATTGTGATCGTAACCGCGGCCCAGTTTCAGTTGCTCATAATCATCATTGATGCGCGCACCGACTTTTATTGGCTTGCGGAAATCCATGGGAGTACCTTTCACATCTGCGAGCTCTCCTGTGGTGATCAACCCTTTATCTACCGGGGTAAACTTATCCGCATCAATCCACAATTCTTCATCGAGAATTGTTTTGTTAGGATCGCCGGTTAAGTTAAAATATGAATGATGAGTTGGATTCAGAATTGTTGTCTTATCGGTTGTCCCAGTGTAATTTATCTTCAGTTCATTCAGATTGGTCAACTGATAATTAACTGTCAGTTTCACTGTCCCGGGATAACCTTCTTCTCCATCTTTACTTACGTATGACAAAGTAATCGAGGGACCCAAATTTGATTCATCAGTCGCATCAACAGTCCACAGCTTTTTATTAAATCCTTCTGTGCCGCCGTGAAGCTGATTCTCGCCGTTGTTGATTGACAGTTGATATTCTTTCCCGTCAAGTTTGAATTTCCCTTTGCCGATTCTGTTACCATATCTTCCGATAATCGCGCCGAAGTAAGATTTATCCGCGACATAGCCCTCAATGTTATCATAACCAAGAACGACGTCAGAAAATTTCCCGTTTCTATCCGGTACTTCCAAAGAAACGACGGTCGCTCCGTAATTAATAATTTTCGCTTTCACCCCGTTGGTGTTGCTTAAAGTATATTCATACACTTCTCTGCCGTCGGCAAGTTTTCCAAATAATTTCTTTTCTATCATCTGGGCTTCCACTTTTTTCGGTTGGCTAAAAAGAGTTGAAACAGTTGAAATGAGGAAAATGAAAATGAATATACGCTTCATGTGCAAACTCCTTCCTGATGTTGCGAAACTTCGTAGAGCGGTTTCTACGTACGACAATTTTATTGCCTAGTTAAATTTAATGAAAATCAGAATTAGCGGTCAAAGCCAATTCTTAATTTTATCTGCAACTTGCGCTCCGGTGAACCCGAATTTTTCTGCCAACGTTTGGTACGGTGCGGAAGCTCCGAATCGTGTCATTCCAATAGTTAACAGTTTACTTCTGAAAAGATCACCCCAACCGGTCATTGATGCAGCTTCAACAACTGCAACCGGCACACCTTGCGGCACAATACTGTTTTTGTATTCGTCGCTTTGTTTCTCAAAAATTTCTCTTGAAAGAATTGACACAACCCGAACAGAATATTTTTCTTCAAGAAGCTTTTGCGCTTCAACTGCAACGGGAATTTCGGAACCAGTTGCGGCAATTACTAGATCGAGTTCCTTTCCCTTTTCTTTTGTTAAAACGTATCCGCCTTTCAACATGTCACTTGGCTTAAATTCCGACTCGCGCGGAACAGAATTAATTTTCTGCCGCGTTAGTATCAACGCAACCGGCCCGCCTTTATGTGTCAACGCAAAATACCAAGCGGCTGCTGTTTCCATTCCGTCGAAAGGTCTTAACACAGTCACGTCAGGAATTGCACGAAGAACTGCAAGGTGTTCAATTGGTTCGTGTGTCGGTCCGTCTTCACCTACAAAAATGCTATCGTGCGTGAAAACATACATGACCGGCAATTGCATAAGTGATGCCAAGCGAATAACCGGGCGCATGTAATCTGAAAAAACCAAAAAAGTTGAGCCGAATGCTTTCAACCCGCCATATAACGTAAGGCCGTTCAGAATTGAGCCCATCGCGTGTTCCCGGATTCCGAAATGAAAATTTCTTCCGCCAAATTTTCCGGGGGCGATTGCATCATATGCTTTCATGTATGTGCTGGTGGAAGGCGCAAGGTCGGCAGAACCGCCTACAAAGTTTGGAACAAGCTCGCCAATTCTTTGAATAACTTTGCTTGAAAGAACTCTTGTTGCATTGGCTTCTTTTGGTGCGGCTGCTAATAATTCTTCAAACAAGTTTTCAGGTAGCCAGCCCGTTTCATATTTGTTGTAGAGTTCGGCTTGCTCAGGATTTTCCTTTTTCCATGTACCGAATTCATTCATCCATGAATTGTATGCAGCGATCATGGATTGCTTTCTTGCTGCGAATAATTCTTTCACTTCATCCGGCACATAAAATTCCTTATCAACCGGCAACCCTAAATTTTTCTTTGTCTCTATCAACTCTTCTGCACCAAGCGGTGAACCGTGTACTTCCGGCGTGTCTACCTTGTGCGGACTGCCGTAACCAATGTGCGATTTGCTGATGATGATTGTCGGTTTCTCAGTTTCTGCTTGTGCCAGTCTGATCGCTTTACGTATTCCATCATGATCATATGCATCGACATGGAGAGCTTGCCATCCGTAAGCTTCAAATCTTTTCTCAATGTTTTCCGAAAAAGTAATTTCTGTTTTCCCCTCTATGGTGATGCTGTTGTCGTCGTAGAAATAAATTATGTTGCCAAGTTTCAAATGCCCGGCAATCGATCCGGCTTCGTGAGAAATTCCTTCCATCAAATCGCCATCGCTTACAATTCCATAGATGAAATGATTACCAAACAACTTGTGCTTTTCATTGTTAAATCTAGCAGCCATCATTTTCGCGGCTATCGCCATTCCAACACCATTCGCAAAACCTTGACCGAGAGGACCGGTTGTTGTTTCAACGCCCGGCAAATGTCCATACTCCGGATGACCTGGCGTTCTGCTTCCCCACTGTCTGAATGATTTGAGATCATCAAGAGTAACAGCGTAACCGCTCACGTGCAGCAATGAATAAAGAAGCATCGAACCGTGTCCGGCAGACAAAACAAAACGATCGCGGTTTGCCCATTTCGGTTCATCGGGATTATGTTTAAGAAACTCGCTCCATAAAATTGTGGCAACATCTGCCATTCCCATCGGCATTCCGGGGTGACCGGAATTTGCTTTCTGAACTCCTTCGGCTGCAAGAATTCGGATCGTATTGGCAGCTAATTTCTTTATGTCGGTTTGAGAATTATTGTTCATCTATTACACCTTGTATTTTCTAAATATTAAACGTTATAAGTTGTTGATGCAGTTGATCCGCCGTGACCGGTCCAGTTAGTATGAAAAAACTCTCCACGTGGTTTGTCAACGCGCTCGTACGTATGCGCACCAAAATAATCACGCTGAGCTTGAAGAAGATTTGCTGGTAATCTTCCATTTCGGAAACCATCAAAATAATTCAACGCGGTTGAGAGAGCCGGAATCCAAATTCCATTCATCACAGCGGCAGAAATTACTCTTCTCCATGAATCTTGCGACGCTTCAATTTTTTCTTTGAAGAAAGGATCGAGAAGCAAGTTTGATAAATTAGGATTTTTATCGAATGCTTCTTTAATCTTTCCGAGGAATGCCGAACGAATTATACAACCGCCGCGCCACATCAGCGCGATTCCACCATTGTTCAAGGTCCAACCGTTTTCTTTTGCGGCGTACTTCATCAATACGTAACCTTGTGCGTACGAAACAAGTTTGGACGCATATAAAGCATTTTTCAAATCTTCGATAAATTGTTTTTTGTCGCCGTCAAATTTCGGTCTCGGTCCGGTTAGAATTTTTGATGCTTCCACTCTTTCATCCTTTGCCGCAGAGAGAGTTCTTCCGTAGACAGCTTCACCAATCAATGTAAGTGGCGCACCAAAATCGAGCGATGCGAGTACAGTCCATTTGCCGGTTCCTTTTTGTCCGGCTGTATCAAGAATTTTTTCGACGAGTGGTTTTCCATCTTCATCTTTATAAGCAAGAATGTCTCTTGTAATTTCAATCAAGTAGCTGTCTAACTCTCCTTCATTCCAATTCTTAAATACGTCGTGCATCTCATCGTAGCTCATTCCAAGTAGATCTTTCATGATTTGATATGCTTCGCAGATAAGCTGCATATCGCCGTACTCAATTCCGTTGTGAACCATTTTTACAAAATGACCGGCGCCGTTTTCACCAACCCAATCGCAACATGGAGTTCCGTCTTCAACCTTAGCAGCGATTGACTGAAATATAGGTTTAACAAACGGCCATGCAGCGGTTGAACCGCCGGGCATGATTGAGGGACCTTTCAACGCGCCTTCTTCCCCGCCCGATACTCCGGTACCGATAAACAGAAATCCTTTCTCTTCCAAATACTTCGTTCTTCTAATTGAATCTGGATAGTGCGAGTTACCGCCATCTATTATTATGTCACCTTCATCCAAATGTGGAATTAACTGTTCGATAAAATCATCAACAGCTTGTCCGGCTTTTACCATCATCATAATTTTTCGAGGTGATTTGAGACTAGCAACCAATTCTTCTATTGAATGTGTACCAATGATTTTTTTCCCTTTGCCTCGACCGTTTACAAATTTTTCAACCTTATCAACTGTTCTATTATAAACCGCTACAGTAAAGCCGTGATTTTCCATATTCAAAACTAAGTTCTCACCCATCACAGCAAGTCCAACCAATCCGATATCTGCTTTAGATAACAAACTATCATTACTCATTGCGTTACTCCTTGTTCAATTCAATTTTATTACTTGTTAGAAATGTACTCGCAAAGTTAATATTTTCTTTTTCTTTTTGCGTAAAGAGTAATGGATAATTCGTAATCTTGCCGCAAGAAATATAGATACGGATGACCAGTTGTATAAAGTAACAAAGTTAATTTACTTTAAATGTGCTTCCGATTGGAGGGAGTTAGGTTAACAAGTTTCAGCAAATCTAGAACTAATTAACTGTAACATGGTCTGCATGATATCCAAGCAGTTCGTTCACCTTCGCCAAAGACGAAACAGCAGCCAAATTATTTAAATCATTTTTTAGAGCCCACTCAAACATAATTTTCGCATTATCGTACATCTCTTGCGCGAAGAAAACCTCGCCAAGTCCGGCACACGCAGAGGAAGAAGTCGGCACCATGCCCAGTTCATTTTCAAAACATGTTTTAGCTTTTTCTATGTCGCCAACAATCAATGCAATGTTCCCGGTCATATTTAGTAACTCACTTTCATGAATTAACCCAGCGCTTTGAGTGGAATCTTTATAATTCTTCATTGCTTCGAGCAGATATTCAAGGGCAAGAGAAAATTCTTTATCGTCAATTGCAACCCGTGCTCTTTCAAAACTCTGCACGAAAGAATCCTTGTTGATAGGAAAAATTATTTGATGCGGTTTAATCTCTTTATTGTGAAGCCATAGTTCGTCGGGGGTGACTCCCCACTTCTCAACAAATTTATTTTTATTGATAGTGAGCTGTTCTCCATATTTTTGTTCGCCGTTGGCTTTGAAACTCTTTGAACCGTAGTGATGAATAAAAACATTTTTGGCAATCACGGTTTTGAAACCGGCTAATTGAGCGCGTAAACAGTAATCGTCATCCTCATAATTCCCCGGTGAAAATCTTTCGTCTAGTCCGCCCATCTCTTCGATAACCCCTTTCTTAATTAGTGTACATAAAAATGCAATGCGAGGAAAGAATAGTTTTTCATTTTGATTTTTGGCAGAGATGGAAGAAGCATACTCATGCATTTCATCGAGAGAGGTGTACTTTGCATCTTTATCAATCTGCACACCGCTAACGATATTACTGATGGGTCCTACCATTCCTATTTTTTGATCAGAACCTGCCGATTCAATCATCTTCTCAAGCCATTGATCGGTAAATACAATATCGTTATTTGCAATAACGATATATTCACCTCTGCTCAGCAAGATCCCCTGGTTCACTGCAGCGGGGAATCCCTTGTTCTCATTGTTCAAAACTATTTTTATGTTCTCATGCTTCTTACCGAGGCCGTCTAGATAACTTTGGGTTCCATCTGTACTGCAATTATCAATCACGATTAATTCATAGTCACCAGTGGTATATTTCTGGAGTGAGTCGACAAATTCTTTCGTAAAGTTAAGAGCATTATAGGTCAATGTTATGATCGAAACCTTGGGTTTCTTTTCTTCATTCAACTCACGATTCACGCTCACCAACTTTTTCAGATGCTTGCCGTTTTTTCCATTAAGAAGTCCGAGACGCACTTCTAAATTGTTAATAAGAGGATCATCCGGTGCATACTTTTTCAAATCCTCCAGCAGTTTGCCTGCTTCTTCATACCTCGAGGATTCAATCATAGCAGATAAAGTTTTTTTATTGGCTTCAATCAATTGTGTTAGGGCGAAGGACAGATTGTTATTAACAGCTACTTCATTTTCTCTCTTCATCCCTGCAAACTGTGCAATTTCATTTTTCCATTTTGTATAGAACTTAACCGCCGCGCTTCCGCTCATTTTATAACGCAATGCTTCATCCGGAGTCGATTTACCTTCGAAGTGAATTACAACAGATTTCGGTTCATAATAAATTTTCTTCCCAGCTTGTAAAATTTTAAAACATAAATCCAGATCCTCGAAGTACATAACATACTCTTCTTCAAATCCATGAACTGATTTGAATAGATCGGAAGAAATGAATAAACATGCGCCTGTAACCGATTCTACAAACCCCGGCTGATTAACAAGCGGATCATCTTCCTTTAACCCCAAGTATCGATGTACCGGCCAGAGCGGATATTCAGGATGAACATTTAATAAGTATTCAACACCGCTATGCTGAATTGTTCTATCCGGATATAAAAGTTTTGAACCGACTATCCCTATGCTCTCATCCATCACTAATCTGTTAATGCCATACGAAAGCCAATTATCCTGCACCACGGTATCGTTGTTGAGAAATACAAGAACTTTACCTTCAGCTGCAGCAGCGCCTGCATTGCAAGCTCCCGCAAATCCTTTATTCGTTTTATTGTTCACAACTTTTAGATCGTGATATTCTTCGCACGCCGAGGTTAAAAACTTTTCAGTTTCATCTGAGCTTGCATTGTTGACAACAATAACCTCAAAGTCATCCCTGCCATTATTAACAGAATAAATTGTTTCCAAACATTTCTGTGTGAACTCAACTTTATTATAAACTGGAATAATAACAGATGCGGAATAGGAGTTGTGGTGTTTCTCTTTTGAAGTAATTATTGAGTAATCTTTTTCTTCACCCGAAACGGTTGTTTCCGTTTGCGGCTTACGCGCAATGAATCTTATTTCTTCTCCATTACCATTCAATTCCACCTTGCTTATGATGTCGGAATAGATTCCTTCCACCGCCGGGCGGTAATACTTTTTAATTGTATCTGCGATCTGAGTACGGTTGTAATCTCCAGAGGCGGTATACAATCTCTCAATTATGAATCCGGCATTTTCCAAATGCTTTCTTAGTGTAGCTGGAGAGTAGTGCACATAATGATAGAATGGATCGAGCCATTCCCATCCTTCTCCCATAAAGAATGAACAGATCGATTCAATGTTGGGCACAATCCCGCAGAATAATCCTCCCGGTTGAAGTAGCTCATAAATTTTTTCAAGCGCTAGTTTTGGTTCCGGCAGGTGTTCAAGAACGTGATTCAAAGTAACTACTTTAAAAGATTCTTTCTCAAGAGGCGTGTCAAGAAACTGTTCGCTTGATGCTTCTATCTTCAACTTTGTTTTGGCAAACTCCACACCTTTCTTTGTTATTTCGATTCCGCGCGGAACAAAACCGTAAGAGCGCGCATTATCTAGAAATGCTCCCCATCCGCAGCCGATATCCAAAATCTTCCCTTCCGGTTTTGTGTACTTCATTATTTCTTTAATCCAGTAATCTCTTCTGAGCAGACTATTTTTTATCTCGGTCTGATTCTTCGGTAAAAACATTTGGGGCGCATCTGTATTGTAAGATTGGTAAAGCTGTTCCATCGCCTTTTTGTTGAGCCGTGTTCTTAAATAGACCGTTCCGCAGTTTCCGCATTTAACAATGTCTGCGGATCTTCTATAAGCGTCCGCCCTGCTGCTTTCGCAGTAAGGGCATTGAATCATTTCATAGTTCTCCTGCACCGTTTTAATTTTTTCATTGTTTTCAGCCGGTTTGGAATTTTCTTTATTCATTACATCATCCATTCTTTTAGTTGAACAGCCGTTAAATGTTCTTACTTGAAAACAGGCTGTGCTTGAGAAATATTTTGTTCAGAAAGCAAATTTTTAATTGCATGAGCGAATTCATTCTGCGGTTCTATTTCCAAAACCCGATTCACAAGTTTTTCTGCTGATGAAAAATCGCCGAGCGTTAATTGCAGATTTGCTATCGAAAGTAGAAGCGGACAGTTATTCGGCTCGGCAATAAGAAGCTGTCTGTAGATGTCAATTGCGTTTTTATAACTGCCCATATCGGAATACAAATCTGCAAGCATCTTAATCAATTGAGTATTATTCGGTTCAATTGAAATTGCTTTGATCATGTTTTCAATTGCAGCTTTATCATCTCCAAGCTGCTTGAATACAATTGCTAAACCGGCAAGAGACGTTGCATGCTTCGGTAAATAAGAAATTGCTTCGGCGAAACACTGCTTTGCATCCTCAAGATTTCCTTCGTTTAGATAAACATTCGCTTGCCTGTAAAATGATATTCCTTTCATTACCTCTAATGCAATGCCGGTTGATATTCCAAATTGAATTTGATTTAGCGCTCCAAGCAGTTTTAAATCGTAGTATGAAATTTCCTCCACATTATCCGGCTGAATACTATAGTCAAATGCAGACTTAATAAATAATGCTGCATGTTCGTTTCCGATAAGGTCTAGAATTCTTCCGGTGTTTAGTAAAATTTTTGTTTGATCGTCTTGCAAGAATAAATTTTGATAAGTGAGAGATGCCTTTTCACCTAAATTGTATTTGCTGCAAAGATCGGCATTACAAATAGCTGCTGTTACATTTTCTTTATTGAATGCAGTTGCGTGCCCGAAATGGAAGAACGCTTTCTCATCATTTCCCTTTAGCCGATTAATTACTCCGAGCAGCAGATGAATTTCCGATAATTGCCGTTCGTAACTCTTTCTTGAATCGAGATAGCCGGATTGATCTGATCTCGATAATTCTTTGAAGCTGTGAAGACTTTCTGCTTCCAATTCAGCATAATTGAAGAGAGCTAGCTTACAATAAATTTCTGCGCTCTCAAGATCGCCGTCGAATAATTTTACTTTAGCAAGTTTTTCTAATGAATCCACAACTGCATTTTTTGTCGCGCGTAGATAACCGTGCCCGAACTTCATATCGGGTTCAAGGTGATTTCCTTCAGCCCATTCATTCCATGCATTAATGAACACAACGCGTTTATCATCTTCTCTTTCGAGCACACGACTCATCTCCTGCATTAACCATTTCTGATACTCTTGGGGAGTTGAGTTGTGAAGAATCCATGCGCCAATCTTAGCTCTCCGTGCGGAGTTATCCCAAGAAGGAACCACGCATGCGTAACCTTGATCCTCTTTTGATAACTCGGCAGCCATAATCGGCCAAGCTTTTGCGTAGTCAATCACTATCGCTTGGTTGTTGATATAATCTTCTCCCCCTAAACTTCCAATGCTCTGCCACTTATTCAGTTTATTAATCTCGCCTGAACCGGGTTGAAAAACTACTTCGGCGTCAAATCCTTTTTCCAACCAATAGTTCTTAGAATATTTTTCGAATCCTGTTTTCATTGCAACGAGATAAATTCCTTCAAGTCCTGATCGTTCTGCAAGATCACGCCAGATTGATATCAATCTTTCTAATTCGGGAATAGCAGAAGGTCTATAAATCATGAAGAGAGGTTTATTATCAATTCTTATATATCGCTTATCTGCGAATGCTTTGTAGAGCCATTTAAAATGTTGAATGGCATCTTCATCACCGCCGTAAACCTGCTCTTGCAGCATTTCTGATTCTCTTCCATCCCATCGCTTTGTCCAATTCTCATTTGCCCATGCAAGGCAGAATGGGAATTCGGGTTTGCCTGATTGTAGCACTTCATTGAATGGTCTTTCCAATAATCTCCTTCCGTTAAACCAGTAGTGGTAATAACAGAATCCTTCGAGACCGTACTGCGTTGCAAGTTCAGCTTGAGCAATTCTTGATTCTTCAAGTCGTAAATCATAGAATCCGAGATCCGAAGGAAGATGAGGTTGATAATGCCCCGGGAATAATGGTTTTGCTTTGGTAACATTCGTCCACTCGGTAAAACCCTTTCCCCACCAGTTATCATTTTGCGGAAAAGGATGAAATTGAGGAAGGTAAAGTGAAATGAGCCGGAAAGGATTTTGTGCAAGAAAATTTTTAATCAAGTCTTTAGTGTGGTCATACTCGAACAGAGCAGCCGTTTGTGTCTTATCATCCTTCTTGATTCCATCAACTGAAATTTTCTCAAGCGCTTTTTCTACGGCAAACAAAACACGATTCACCGGAATTTCGGATGCCGGTCCATGAGCAGCATAAATTATTTCCGAATTTACCCCGTTTGCATAATTGCCGCTGTAAGGCAAATACTTTTTAAATGCGCGATACTCGCCAAGTAGAATAATTCCGTAAGTATTAACCGCATTGGCTGCGTGTGCAATAGCACTGTCAATCCCAACAAATATTTTTGCCTTCTTAACTACTTCCGCGGTTTCAAGAATTGTGAGCGCGCCGCATAAATTTACAGCGTTAAGAGTATTATCTTTTGATAAAACCGAACGGTGTCCAACTTCAACAATTTTCAGATTCCACTTTGCTTTTATTCTGCGTGCTAATGCAATCCAATTATCATCATTCCAATCGCGCGTGTACTCATTAGAGAGACAATGGAATACAACATAGTTCTCCGGCAGTTTTAAATTATCGACTCTTTGCTTTTCATAATCTCTGATGTAGAGTTGCGGTGCATCGGTTAAAATCGGCAGCCCTGCATTCTGACAAAATGCGGAGAGCAGATTTCCATGATTGTAATAGTTCTCAAGCGTTATATCAATTCTGCCGACATTCTTTTCTAGCGGAAGGTCACATGTAGGGCAAACTCTTTTTTGAATATGAAGATCAAACACTTCATCGAACAATCCGCTGTTCTTCAGAAATATCCATTCGGTTAGACAGCTTACCGCATATGTTTCGTTGATATAAGGATTTGAATCAATAAGGTCCCGGTAAGACGGCTTGGTAACCCAAACAATGTATGAATCGGGGTACAAATTTCTTACGTAGCGCGCAACCGGCTCGCATGCAATAATATCACCGATGTGTTCTACCAATCCAATTGCAACTAAATTTTGCGGAAGAGCATTTAATTTTTTCTTTGCCTCTACTCTCCGCCTGGCGGCATGTTTAACTGTCTTCTGCTTTGCCGGTTTAAATTTGGCGATACAGAAACCAAATTTTTCCTTTGACAGCGCTATAATGTCAAACCGGGGATCAGATTCAATTAATTGTAAACTTTTTCTGTGCTTTACATGATAAACATCATCCAAAGCTATTATGCATTCACTTTCCAAATTTTCTATCAGATAATTAAACTCTACAAAGCCCATATGTCCGCCGCTATCGAGCAGAACAAAATCCGGTTTGTAATTAAATTTTTGTAAAAGTTCACCTAACAAATCATCTTTGATCCCCGGGAAATCTGTTTCCTTATAGTAAAGATCGGATCGTTCTTCTTCTTGATGGTCGACAAAAATTTCAGAAAAACCGACTTCATCAACAGTTGTACGTTTTATTTCTTCAAGATTGGGTAGTAAACTTCTAGGAACAGATAATCCATTGTGAAGATTGACAAAACTAATTAGCCTGTTATCCATTAGATTTTCAAAAGCATATGAATGAAATTTTGGATTAATTTCTATCGAATGGAATTCGGCATCCATCATTCCTAATGATTTTAGAGTAGACGCTATTATTGTAGTAGTTCCTTTACCGAGAAATGTGCCCGTCTCAATTATTTTTTGAGGTCTCTTCCATTGAAAAACTTGCGAAATAGTTTGAGCAAAAAGGGATTGTTCTCCAATTTTTACAACTTCATGTCCTTCACCGTATTGTGACGTAATTTTGATTTTTGAATTAGGCTGAGTGACATGTTCGGTATGTACCCCTTCTTTCTTGGCGATTATAAACATGTCATCAGGATTAATTCCAAGAAGTATTTCAGTTACGTTGAGATTATGTTCACTGAAAAGTTTTGCAATGGCTCGTGGGTTAAATAAGTACAAATGTTCCCCTGGGCGGAATTGTAACCATTCCTCATTTTCATGCCGGAAAGAAGGCGTTTGAAAAATACAGATCCCCCCGTCAGTCAACAATTCACTTGTTCTTATAGTTGCTTTGACCGGATCAGCAAAATGTTCAAACACATCAAAGCCAACAATTGCATCAAATTTTTTAATTGGCAAATCTACGTCCGGGAATAATCCAGAAATGATATCAGTTAAGTTGAATTTTAGTTTGGCAAATTGACAAGTGTTTTCGTCTACTTCGATTCCAACAACTTTTTTTACACCTTTGGAAGCAGCATAGTGAAGAAATCCACCATGTGCACATCCAATCTCCAATAAGGATTCAACGTTGGCATTATGTTTCTCCAGAATGCTAAACCATGTTTGAATTCTTCCCTCGAAATCAACGGCAGATCTTTCTTCAATAGAAGGTCCTTTAGATACGTTTACTACATGATCATTCCAATAATTGTCAAGTGTGTAAAATCTCTTTAGATTCTCTGCATCAAGATTTTCTTCGTAAACTAACGTTCCACAAAGAGAACATTCTAAATAAAGTTTATGAACAGATTTATAAAGTTTTCCACCACACCAGCAAGTGTCCTTCATGTTGTACCTACTTATTTGCAAATAAATATTATTTAAAGAAATATGTGATAGAAGAAACATTCTATTTTTGTACCAATCCGGAATGAAATGTTTTGAATAAATTCAGAGTGCCTTGTGATGGGTATTGGCATAATGGCTATTAATAGCCATAACGAAAAAAGGCTCTATATAAGGGAAAATTTTATTCGGATGAGTTTCTAATGAAGGGTTATTAGCGAGTCTTTTAACTTATAGTTAGAATGTCTACGCGACTTTTTTTTCGGTCAAAGCCTTATCGATCAATTTCATCAGCACTTTCATATCAATCGGTTTGGTTAGAAAATTATCGGCTCCGGCATCGGATGCCATTTTCATTTCTTTGGTGGTGTTGTATGCGGTGATAATAAAGATAGCCGTATTTTCAAACTTCTTGGATGCTTTAAGTTCTTTGGTAAGCTGTATTCCGTCTTTCGCATCCCGTAGCGATATATCCATCAATATTATATCGAAATCCAGCTTTGCGATAATATTATAGAAAGCGTTAACTGTTCCAACTGTATAAACTTCAAATCTTTGTGAAAGAAAAAAACGAAGAAAGTCCTGAGACAGCTCTTCGTCATCTACAACAAGAACTCTTGGTTTTCCATCCATGGAATTTATCTCGTAAGTGCTTGGTTTTAAAGCTAATTAAAACTGAAATTCTTTCAAAATCTTTTCAGAAATTTTATTTAGGACCTCATCGGAGTTGTAGAAACCCGATGCAATCTTCTGGCGAATTGCACTGATCCACTGTGAGTTTGATTCACTTTTGTTCAACTCTTTGGCTTCGCCGGAGATTTCAATTTTGTCTCTTTGCTCAGAGACCGGATTGCTTCCAGCTTTATTAACTTTAGCTGAACCAACCATATTAGTATTGTTTGATACCCCTTTGATTTCCACCTGGTTACCTTTTATATAAAGTTAGTTTTTTTCTTTGTAAAGTTGTTGATAACTCTTTCTCCAGCCTTTTTTCTTCCCTGGAGAAAACCTTAACTATATTATCGAACTTTTCTTCAATTTGTTTAGCCTTGGGAAGAAGCTCTTTTTCATACTGCTTTAACTGCGAATAACCGTATTCTTCCAACATTTTTCCCTTGAGTTCATGAACCTGCTTCATGGCGTTTACCGTACGCGGGAAAACGGTATCAAAACTTTCAAACGTTAATGAATCCAAAGAGTCGGCAACAGATAAAAGCAAACTATTAAGATTCTCGATTTGTACGTTGATAGTGTTCATCATCCAAACAAACTGCTCCCTGATGAAAAATAACTTTGCATTGAAAGTAACTGACTTAGCTGAGATTGAAGACCGATATATTGTTTCCGTAACGAATCCGCACTGGAATTTATCCTGGTTTGTTTAGACGAAATAGAGTCGTTAAGATTTTGAATTGCTGAACTGAACCCATTTCTTGCAACAGCAATATAACCTGTAGCTGCCGTAAGATATGGCGTAGTGTTGTTATACAAAACCGTAGCAATACCGTTGGTGGAATTAAAAACGGCAGCAACCTGATCAAGGTTGCTTGAAATTGCATTATCAAGTTGTGTCGAATTGGTTACACTTAAGCCGTTGTTTATGTCGAAAGTGATTCCAATCTTGGAAAGCGAGTTAATTTGTGTGGTACTTAGCCCGGCAACATCGGAAGTTGTGGTTGAATACAACATGCTCTGTAGAGCAGTTGAATTAGAATCACCAACCAACACTCCTCTTGTGCCATTGGTATAAGCAGTTTGGCTTTTGATGTATTTATATAGATCGTTAAAAGTATCTATGAAAGATTGGATCTTTCCTTTAATCTTAGTCGCATCATTTTGAACAGTAACGTTTACGGTTGGGTCCGTTGCTTGCATTACCGATTTCAGATTTAACGTAACGTTGGAAACAAGATCGGTAATAACATTACTGTTCCGTTCGATATTAATTCCATTAAACTGCAGCATTGCATTAAGCTGAGTTGTAGCGTAAACATAACCCGGCGTATCAAGACCTGCATTCTGCGCAAAACTTTGACGTGTAGCGCCGAGATTCAAACCAACGGAAGCAAGCGCTTGACTACCAGCCTGATCTGTTAAAGATTCTATCCTGTAATCATAACCAGACTGCTTTGCAGTAATCGAAAGCTGCGATGTGGTAGTCGTTGGAGAAAACACCGAAGCGGTAACCATTCCTGCTGCGCTGATTTCTTTTGTGTTCGCTATTCCCAGTTCAGTTAACAGCGTACCGGTATCGCTTCCAAGAGAAATGTATTTCGAATTATCATTAACCGTAACTTGAAGCTGAACATTTGAACCGTTAATTATTTTTTGTGCAGTGATTCCCGAAATTGCATTTAGCTGTGTAACAATACTATCCATCACAGCGCTGTATGTACCGGCAGTGTAATTTATCGTAGTATTCGTTCCACCGAGGTTAACGGTAAATGAACCGCTGCTTACTGTTGACCCTGTAACAGATGCAGAACTTACAACCGCAGTATCATTATTAACTGCACTGGCTATCTTCGACATCAGGCTGGCGTTGGTGATTGCGCCGTTTACAAAATCCGATGTGTTAAAAGTAACTGCCACATTACTTGTTAAAACTCCCCCTGCACCGTCGCCCGCGGTTAATACAAAATTGTGCGTTCCTGCGGCAGTAATAACCGTTGAATTTGAAGTCGAAGTTGGATCCTGAGATAGCACTAAGTCATTTTGAGCCAGCTGATTTACGCGCATAGAATAGCTACCGGCCTGTGCAGTTCCCGAGACAGTAGCCGAAACAAAATTTTGATTAGAAGATGTGGACGATTTATCTAAAAACGCTGAAGAAGTACCGGTACCTTTCAGTGTATAAAGAAGAGAATTCAGCGTGCCGAGTTTTCCGTTCAAAGTTACGTACGCCGCATCCAGATTCTGATATCGAGTCTTCCTCGTGTTGAGCGGTGTAATTTTATTGTTCGTCTCGGTGCTGATATAAGAGCTTATGAGACTGTTTATACCCGACGTTGTTAGAAGATCATATGCCATGTTATTGCCCCTTTCGTAAAGCCGCCTGCCATGTTTCTCTTAGTTCGCTTAATATTTTTTGAACTGCTTGAAAATTTTTCTTTCGCATTTGATTCTGGCAAAAGATATAAAGATTTAACAGACCAACGGAAATTTCTTTTGCTCTGGCGTCTTCAAAATTAAGTGAGTTGATAAGTACCTGCAACGCGTCGTTGGTCTTCAACATATCATGTTTCAAACAACTTGAAATAGCAAAATCATACACCTTTAAAATCAGTTGTTCTGGCGTTGAAGCTGAGACCTGGTTAATTAAATATTGATTGATTTTTTCTTGAGGATATTTTGCAGTGGCAGTATGCATATTTAGTAACCTAGTTATAAATTAATAAATACCCCCGGTATATAACCGGGGGTTAAACCGCTCTCAATTAACGGAAGAGTGATAAGAGTTGCTGTGGAGCCGCATTCATTTGTGATAACATAGCTGTTGCTATTTGACCGGAAATTTGGCCTTTGGTTGAGTTCAACTGTTCAGCCGCCATATCCGCATCGAACAATTGCGAAATTAATGCAGTGTTGTTGGCTACAGATGCTGTCAAGAAATCTTGACGGGAATTGAAAGTCTGCGTCGAATTACCAACGTAAGAAAGAGCTGTTCTTACATTGCTTTGGAATGTTGTGATATCCGTAGTCATTGAAGTGGCATCACCGACTTGCAGAGCTGTCAATGTTGTGGTGTTGCTGCCAAGCTGAGCGCCTATGTTAACTACTACGGCTGTTGCGCCGGCGCCGAACGAATTGCTGGCGCTTGCCAACAAATCCGCACCATTAATCTTGGTGTTTGAAAGAATGGAGCTAACTTCATCTGCAAGAGTTTTAACATCATTTTGAAGTGCCGTCTTATCTTTCAACGGATCCTTATAGTCTTCTTGTTTTGCAAGAATCTGGTTTAATTTGTCATAAACTTGCTGAAGAGCAGATTCTGCAGTTGACAAGAAGTTCTGTGCGGATGAAATGTTTGATAACTGAGATTTCATCTGTAAGTTGGATGCTTCAAGTTTCTTACCAACGTTCCAACCAGAAGTGTCATCTGCTACACTGTTAATTCTTTTTGTGGTAGCAAGACGTAATTGAGCTTTTTGGGTTTCGGCAGTAACTTTTGCTAATGCGTTATAAGCCTGAAGAGCTCCGAGATTTGTGTTAACTGAGAAAGCCATGATATACCTCCGTGTTTGATTTTGTTTATCAAGCATCCTTGCTTGACTGTTATTAATTAAGAGATTTAATTCTCACTTATATTATCGGAGGGGACTAAAAATTGTTTAGCACTATTGCTGATTGCAGGTTTAGAGCGGCACCTTTGTAAGCATTAATAACTTTCGTTTGAGAGTTCTTACTCTCGTCATAACGTCGGCAACATGAGAAAATTTCTTTTCGAGAAGCAGAACGATTGGTCTAATCTTTTCATCTAGACCTTGCTTTAAATAAAAAGAAATTAAATAGAAAAGTATGGACGGATCATCGTCGGCTTTGTGGGTTAATTTTTCAAGTACAAGTGTAGCTTCTTCCACTCTTCCCAATTCATCCAGAGTTTTCGCATATAATTTTTCAATATCGATTGAAGTAGAAAACCGTGCTCTTATTTTTTCAACAATTTCCAGAACATGTTGTTTGTATGGATTGTTCCCGAGCATAAGCATAACGAAACTAAGATTGTTTCCGTTCGTCATTTTAGGAAGCAAATCGATTTCTTCTTGCGTAAATGCGGAATTGGAGAAAAGTTTATTAATCACATTGAACTTAGTTAGTTCGTGTTGCCCCCCCATCTTTTTAAAGTAAGAGAACAATTCATTTTGATAGAACTGGTAGTTGAAGTTATTTCTATTTTGTATGGAGAGCGTGAGACCGTAATAAATAACTTCTTCGCTATCAAGCATAATAGAGAGCGAGTAATACAAACGTTTATTCTGCATTTCTTGATTCAACAAATACGCTCTTTTGCACCTCTCTTCTGCCATCACCAGCTCGTCTTTTCTAAGAGCAATTTTTGATGCAAGCATGTGGGCGAACGGCTGTTTATCATCCACCTTTAATGAATACTGAATATATTTTTCCGCATCGCTTATTCTGTGATTCTGTTGAGCAATTAATGCGAGGGACGTATAACATTGCGCCCGGTATTGTCTGTCCAACTTTCCGGATTCCGCCGCAACATGAAAATAATTTATGGCATTTTCATTATCCTTAAGCACACTGTAGGTTAACCCCAATTGAAAAGCACAATATGCTGATTTGTTAGCTTCATAATCTTCCAGCAGTAGAAACAGATTCCGCTTAGCTTTCAACTTTTTTTCTTCTGCCGAGACGTTGTATCCTACATGTTTTATCAAAATCTTGGACTGAATTAATGCAAGCCCTTCATTCAACAGCGAGGGTTCGATTTGCTCATGCACTTTACCTGAGAACTTAATATTCGAATAGTTTGCGAATAGTCTAACGTAACGGATATAATTGTCTCTGCTATTCTCCTCGTCAACACTCAATACGGTGCAGTAATATCCTATTTTTTGCTTAACGTCCGTCAATTGCTTTACTTCTTGGATAGAATTGGCGTCAAGCCTTTCATCGGCATCTAGATATAAAATCCAATCACCCGTAGATTTGCTCAACGCATAATTCCGCGCTGCAGAAAAATCATTTATCCAAGCAAAATTATAGACCTTTGCGCCGTAACTTTTCGCTATCTCAACGGTTGCATCGGTAGAACCGGTATCCACAATTACAATTTCATCAACCACATCTTTTACCGATTCCAGACATTCTTTAAGATGTTTCTCTTCGTCTTTAACGATCATTGAGAGAGTCAGCGATTTCATAGAAACCTTTTTTAATTTATGATTGCTTCAAGTTTTTTTCTGAAGACAAAGAAGACAGGGTCCAAGACAAACTGGGCAGTATTGTTCATCCGAGCTCCAAATTATTTTTAGGAATTAGGCATTTTTTGTACCATTCAAAAAAACTTAAAGTGGCGAAAATTTGAGGGCATTTCTGTTGCTTATTAGTCGCTTGGCTATTATTGACCAGAGACTTTACTGAACCAATTTGATGATGTCTTTGGTGATTTCTTCTATCTTTTGATTGGCTTCGTTCATCATTTCTTTTTCACTTCCGGCTCGAAGCGTTTTCAGTTCTTCAATGCGTTTTCTATGTTGAGCAATACTTACGTTAATATTTTCGATCATAATTTTTTCTTTATGCTCGGAACTATTTTTAGTTTCGGCAATCAACGATTCCTTTTCCACTTTCAGGTAATGAAGTCGCTTCTGGAGTTTCAATTTAACGTCATAACGTTCAATTACGACAATGGCAGAGAGGAGAAGTGTGATAACTACTCCGACAAGAAAACTTATAGCTCCCCATTTTGAACCAGTAATCAGCAAATAAGAAAAGATGGAATTGTATTCGGAGGCATCCGTTAACGATCGATTTGAATAACCCGCCACACCGCCTATAAAAAATACAACCAGAGCGATGATAATATTGTAAGTCATGTTATTAAAAAGCGACGCACGGGGATTGTAACGATCTATGTGTGGTAAATCATTTATCCTTTCTTCTATTGCGAGCGCTTCGTCGTTGAAGTTTTCATTTATTTTCTGTACCGAATCATTCAAGCTTTCTTTCATTCTCTTTTTAAAATTCTCTAGTTCTTCAGCCAGTTGTTTTTCGGCATTCATATTTTCTATTATAGACGAATCGAGGCTCTGAAGTTTCTCTCGAACTTTTCCGTAAAAATCCTCTCTAACTCTTGAAACTATTTTTTCCACAACCTCGTTAATTCTGTCTCGAATTTCCGGAAACGTTGCATGAAGCAGAGTGTTTGTTGTTGTCGCATAGCCGGCAAATATTTTCCCAAAGAAATCGAAAGACTTCTTTATCTCGTCGTCATAATATTCATCCAAATGTTTGGACATTATCTCATCGAGATTGTCTCTGAAGACCGTTAACGAAGTTTGTTCTTTCGAGTGAAATTCTTCCAGTATAACTTGAATTGCATCGTTAGCTTTACTGAAATCGTTTTCGTGAAAGACGTTAAAAATGAACGCATTCTTGAAGAAGTAATTGAACATCCCGAAATTATTTGTCCTTAAAGCAATACCCAATCTGTGAACGTCGTATTGTATTACTTCGCGCAAATAATAAATCACCAATTCTTCGTTGCCAAGGTGTAGTTCCGTTAAAGCGGAATAAATTTTTGCCGTGCATCCGTTCGATCTTATTTCCAGAGCTTCTTTGAAAGCCGCGTTGGCTTCGGAATAATTGGATTCCTTCAAGTGAACGAATCCGATATAAAGTTTAAGAATGTATTGGAGTTCAAGCTTCGTCTGGTCGTTCAGTCTAAGTATGCTTATTATATCAATCGCACTTTTAAATGCCTCTAGCGCGCGAGCAGGATTGTAAAAAGTAATCTGGTAAGTTAAAATGATTCCCTTTAGGATCAGTTTGAAAAAATTGTGTTTGTTTATATCGCGTTCAATAAAGTTAACCGTCAAGGTCGAATAATATTCTTTCTCGCTCTTTAGTCTCGTTGTCGCCCATCGTGAGTAGTTTTCTTTTATCTGCTTATGAAGTTCATTATGGACCATTCCCTTGAAATGAAGTTTCATATATTCCTCAATCTGCAGAAGCAGAGAAGAATCGTAAACCCAGAAGAGCGGTGCGTTGTTAAAAGGAATAAATATTTCTTTCAGTTCGGCAGGCAAATCCAACGAGAAAAATCTTACACTCTCTTTAATGATGCTTATCGGATCGGTATCGCTTTTGACCGTGATTTGAAAATGCTCTTTTGCAAGTTTATAGAACTTGGAAATGAGCACCTCATTACCGATAGTTTGATTGCCGTATTTTTCTGCCAGCACTGTCATTGTAAAATTAGTTTATCCGTTTCGATGCGAAGACGGAAACGTTAGTTTTATTTTGGTCCCTTTGTTCTTTTCACTTTCAATTTCAAAAATGCCGTTCATCAACCGCGTTAACTTGTAAGCAATGGTAAGCCCAAGCCCGGCTCCTTCGAAGGGACGAGTGTATCCTTCTATTTCTTGCGCAAATGGTTTGATCAATCGTTCAAGCTGCGTTTGATCGATCCCCACACCGGTATCGGCGATAGTTATTTCCACAAATCCACTGTTCGATTTTGTCCCAACAATTATATGCCCCTGGTTCGTGTACTTAATCGCATTATCCACCAGCGCTTGAACTATCTTTTCAAACTTCACCCAGTCCACTTCAATTATGCAGTCGTCTGCGGCTATATTAACAACAAAGTTCAGATTTTTTTTCGCCGCGTCGCTCATCATTTTTCCGGAAACGTTTCTAATAACCTGGTTGCAGTTCAAATCAACTTTTTCAAGTTCAACCTCGCCCGATTCAATCTGCGAGACATCGATAATATTTGTGAACAAATTCAGTACTCTGCCTAAAACCTCTTTCATCGAATCCATCAATTCTCTTATCGAGTCTATATCCCCCGTTTCAACACTTTCGTTTATGATTTCCGAATAGCCGAGAATTGCGTTGTATGGTGTTCTAATTTCGTGTGACATGTTCGCAAGAAAATCCGATTTCATTCTGTTCAACTGAATCTCTTTATGATATGCCTTCTTTAGCTGTTCTCCGTATTGAATTTCTTCCGTGATGTCTTTCATACCAATGATAAAATACGACGCCGGTTTTTCGTGTTCCGGGATCGAAGTTATTTTGCATTTGTACTCGCGATCGTCATCGTGTTTATACGGGAACTCATCTACTGCGGTCGAATTTATCGAATATGTTTGAATCGAATCATAAATATCCGATGCCAGTTGCTTCGGCAACAAATCATCAATTTTTAGCGAACTGATTTTATTTCTGTCTAAATGAAATGTTCTGAAAAAATTATCATTTGCATTTTCAAAAAGAAAAGTCGGCCCAACTTTTTCAACAATAAGAAGCAAGTCGCTTATGTTTTCTATAATTGACTTTTGCTTTTTCTCGGATCTTTCTATCGCGCGCGTTTGATTTATCACCTCGGTAAGATTGCTGGCAATGAGAATAAAACTAACGGCATTCTGCTCGGTATCAAATATGGGATTGAGATGCAGTTCCCAATATTCCTCCGGAAATAACCAACGGAAGTTTATAATTTTTTTCCACGGCACCGGTGCGTTTAAGCAGCCGATTAAATCTTCAAGGTCTCTTGCATCTAAAGCGCTTTTCAATATCTCGATTATGTTTTTCCCGAAAATATTTTCGGCTTCTTTGGCTAAGACAACTTCAAACGATTTTGAAACGTAAGTTACTTTTTGGGCCTCATCTAAAATCATTAGAGGAAGTTTCCCATGATCGAGCGCGTTATGAAGCGAAGTTATTTTGTTCTCAAGTTTCTTCTGCTGATCCAGCGACTGAATGGATAAAACAAAATATTGTGTGTTGTTGACGATTACTCGTTCGATTCTGATGAAGTAGCCCTTAACAACATTTTCTTTGTCGAGAGTTAGATTGATATCGACAGAAATATTTTTGTATTTGCTTTCATGAAATCCTTTCACGAGATAAATGAATTCCATATTGGAATGCATCTGTATAATATTATCGCCAATATCCAGCTTGAAGGTGCTCTTGAACGCATCGTTGCAGTAAACAATTGTAAGCGAAAGGTCAATAATCACCAAGGGACTGCTGTCGGGCAGTTCAGTGTAATGTCGAAAATCCGGTTTCGATTCGACGAACAATCGGGGCTGATTTCTCAAGTCTGTCATTGACTATATCTTCGAAATATTCAGTTTAGATAATGATAGATGTTTTCCTTGGTTTTTATCGGTCAATGAAAAAACAAATTTCTTTGAAAGATACATCTCAAGAAAATTCACGATGCAAGAATTCAAATACTCAAATTCCGATTTCAGCTGCTCGGCTTCTTTTTCTATTACATTTTGAACTAAAGGATGATTTTCGGAAAGCTGAAGAACATAAGTGCTGATTTCGGTTAGGTCGTTCAAAAAATTATTAAGATGCGGTAAGGTTAACCGCGGGTCCAGTTTCCGTGCCGTGTCAGCCGAAACAAAACTAATGAACTGAACACGAACTAAGATTTTGTGCTTAGTTGTCTCCACATTTTTAGTTACGCTGTATTCAATGTCCTGATGCTTTGCTAGATCTATTTCGCTCACTTTGACTAAGAATCTTATTCCATCCAATTCAAAATCAATTACGGTCTTGTCATTTTCTTTTTCGAAGACGTTTAACTTCCAATGATGGCTCGTCATAAATGCAACTGCAGGTGAAAAGGAAATAGAATCGCTAAGTGAGAAATTGGCATGACGAAAAACACCGGATTTCGATCCGTGTTTCCCGGATTTTGGCGGGTTCTTGTACTCAGAACTCGAAGTAATATTTATGATTTTTTCCAACATGCCTTTTCCTCCGCATTATTATCGAAGGAAAAGGAAGAATTTTGAATCAGTCGGTCTTAATCATTTTACTTTCTTCGGTGTAATTCACAGACTCGGGATTTTGCAGATGAATGAGTTCGTTTACAAATTTCTTGATGCGTTCGACCGATTCTTTCAATGTAGCTATATCTTCCCCCAGTTTTTTCTTCTCGGCTTCTTTCAATTCATTTTCGATATTGCCGAATGAAAGCAAAAGACTGCTGAGCGGATTATTTATTTTATGCCCGATTGTGCACGCCATTTCCACAACGGCTTTCGAATATTCAATGTTTTTTAATTCGGATTGCAAATTAAAAATTCTAATACCGGATCTGATTCTCGCCAGCAGCTCTTGATTCTCAACCGGCTTAACAAGAAAATCATCTGCGCCAACGTCCAGCCCCATGATTCGATCTTTCAGCGAAGAACGTGCAGTGAGAATGATAAAATAAACCAGTTTATACTTATCATCGCTCTTAAGAATATTGCATAGAGCCAATCCATCCAGCACAGGCATCGTCCAATCTGCAACAATCACTTTCGGTTCAAACTTTTTAAGAACCTCCAAAGCATCCTGCCCGTTCAATGCCGTCATAACATCGTAGTTATTTCTAAGAAGAAGTTTCTCAAGAATGAAGCGCGTGTCTTTTTCATCTTCTACAATTAAAACTTTATCTTTCATTTTTACCAAACACTAATTTGTTAATCTTTTCGACAAGTTTATTATAGTCTGCAATCGGCTTTAAAAGGTAATCATCCGCCATGCTTTTCTCAAGGAGCGGGTCTCCAAATCCGTTTAACGGATATGCTGTGACAAGCAAAATAGGAACCTTTAGATGCGCATAATTTTTTTTAATATGTTGAGACAACATGATACCGTCAATCCTTTTTGAAAAAAGCATCATATTTCTAAGATTAATATCCAATATCATCAAATCAACATTACCGATGTGAAGTTCGCGAAGTATTTCATCTACATCTTCCATAATTAACACTTCGGCGCCGAATCTCTTGAAGAAAATTCTGTAGAAGTCTTGAAGAAAGACGTCATCTTCAACTATAATTACTTTTTTCAGCATGTCATTGGGATTTAAATTTTACCGTTATGCTTATCCTTCTGTTGACAAAGCTGAACGGATTTTTTTTGTCTCTCAATCTGGTATCTGCGTAACCGTGAATTTCGTCAATTTGTTTCTCAGGCAGTCCACCTTCAACCAAAGCACGTTTTGCAGCAAGAGCTCTTTCTGCGCTAAGTTCAAAATTTGTAAAGCCGGTTCCTTTGTTGTTAAACTGACGAGCATCGGTATGCCCTTCAACAATTATCTTGTTGGATAACTTCGCAATTTCCGAACCAATTTTCTCTATCAATTTTTTTGCCTTTGCTTTCAGCTCGGACGTTCCGATTTCAAAGAAAAGATCATTTGCGTTGTCAACCAATTCAATTTTCATTCCTTCCTGCGTCATTTCAATTTCAATCTGATGGGAAAATCCTAAAAGGTCGGTATCGGCTTTTAGATCACTCAAAAGTTTTTTAGCCGTCTTGTTGAATTCTTCCTTTTCCGCTTCCTTTATTTTTTTCTCCTCTTCGGATTGAAGACCTATTGACGACAACTGCCCTTTACCGTCAATCAAACTTTTAGTTTTGTTGCTGAAGCCGATTGGATCTTTGAAATATTCCGACACAGCTTTTTGAACCGCTTCGTTTTGGCTAAGCACCCAAAGAACAATAAACAATGCCATCATTGCGGTTACAAAATCTGCGTAAGCAACTTTCCACGCGCCGCCGTGGTGACCGCCGCCGCTTTTCTTAATCTTTTTTACAACGGGAGAAGATTCAGTCGTGCTTTCCATTATTTCTCTTTTTTATTTCTCAAGGCGGCTTCAAGTTCTTGGAAAGTCGGCCTCTCGTCGGAAAAAATTGTTCTGCGTGCAATTTCTGCCGCTACAAACGGCGGATTACCTTTGGAGTAAGCAAGTATATAAGATTTTATGATTTGCAAATCCTGAACCTCCTCTTCAACTATGAGTCCAATGTTTGCCGCAATAGGATTTACAAATCCGTACGAGAGAAGAACACCAAGAAAAGTCCCGACCAATGCTGCGGCTACATGATGACCTACTGTTTCGGCTCCTTCGCTGATAGACGCCATCGTAACAATGATACCGAGAACCGCGGCAACAATACCGAGACCTGGTAATGAATCACCTACTCTGACCAGGCCTTCTGAGATAGGTTTGTGTTCTTTTTCAAAAGTTTCAATCTCTGAATCCATCAGAGATTCAAGCTCGTGCGGCGGAACCGAACTGGCAAGCATTACTTTCATCGTGTCGCAGAAAAAATTCCTTCGGTAAACATCATCTGCAAATCTTGTTGCCTTTTTCAAAATGTCGCTTTTCTCAGGGTTTTCAATATGCTTTTCGATTGAGAGCAGCCCTTCACGCTGGGCGATTAAAAAAAGTTCGCTAAACGCTTTCAACATCTGGATGTAATCTTCTTTCGTATTCGGCTTATGCGAAAAAGTTTGAGGTATATAGCCCGCAATTTTTTTCAGCAAAGGCAGAGGAGAAGCGATCAGCAAACTTCCAATTGCAGCGCCGCCGATCGTTATGAATTCAGCTATCTGAATCAATAAAATAAGATTGCCGCCAGCAAAGGTGAACCCGCCTATCACAGCCAGTATTACTATTACAATTCCGATTATTACGAACATAGTGTTGTCCTGGTTACGTGCAGAGATTCAATTTGCGATAAGCTTTGAAGCAGCGCTTCACATTTAGAGTTTATATCTCCCCATGTTTTGGCTGGGTCATCAATTACAGTTTCCAGTTCCACACACTGATCGGTAATGTTGGTAAAGCCGGCTGTTCCACCGGAACCTTTCAGTTCATGAATAACCAGTTTCAGTAATTCCTTATTGCGATGATTTAATGACTGTCTTATTGATTCTTTTTTTGTAACGAGTGAGCTAATAAAAAATCTTTTTATCTCTCTCAAAAATTGTTCTTTCTCCGTAGCCGAGAAAGACATAATTTTTTTCGTGCTCACAAGAAAAGTTTTACCGAGTACATCGTCAATCGCTTTAATCATCGATTCCTTAGACAGCGGTTTAGACACAATTCTTTCTGCGCCTGCTTCCATTGCTGCCACTACGTTGTCTTTATTGGTGTGCCCGCTAATTACTATCACCGGAATCTGTTTTACATTTTCCAGGACCTTTAATACGCGCAGCATTTTTATTCCGTCCAGATTCGGCATCATTAGGTCCAAGATGATCAACTGCGGTTTGTACTCAACCGCTTTCTGCAAACCTTCCAGCCCGTCGTTGCAAGTAAACACGTCAATATTGTAGTCGGAAAGAAACTTCTTTAAGGAATTTCGAATCACATCCGAATCGTCGATTACAAGTATCTTCACCTTGTCGTTTTCAACATTCATAACTTTATACTTTTTTGATTTTATACTTTACTAAATCGACCGGCGGCTGCAGCTTTGATTGCGAAGCTTGGATGGTGTTTGCCTTTACCTTTTCGTAAATCTCTCCGCGCAAAATTTGGATGCTCTTCGCCGCTTCAATTCCGATCTTAACCTGGTTTTCGGAAATGGAAATAATCTTTACCGTAATTTCCGTACCCAGTTTGATTTCTTCGTTTATTTTTCTCGTTAGAACTAGCATAGTATTATTCTGTAAATAAGTTATAGTCTATTTGATATTTGTCCGAATCAAGAATTTTTTGAACTCCCTTTTTATCCTCTTGGTTGATGTACACGGGAGCTTTTAAATTTACCGTGATTTTTTTCGGATCGGCATTGAGAACAACTATCCCGAAAGCTTCAAAGTTTTCTTCTTGCGGGTAGTGTTCGTCAATTACCCGCATACCGAACATCGGGAAAGCAATGTCCGGATTGTCAATCGAGTTAAGCCAATAGAAAAGACTATCATCGGGCTTGATAAACAAATATTTTGTAAGCTCTTCAAAACCGAAGAGACCTTTTTCAAATGTGATTATTTTATCTTCGGAAAATTCAATCTCCCCGAACCTATATGTTTTAAGTTTCATATCAACTCACTTAAGAATTACTAAATCTACTCTTCTATTTTTCGCCCTGTTTTCAGGCGTATCATTCGGCGCAATCGGGCGGTACTCCGCATAACCGAGTATCGAAACTTTATCCGGATCAAGTCCGTCTTCCTTTATTAAATAGTAAGCAGTACTCAGCGCGCGGTCCACCGATAAATGCCAGTTTGAAGGATACCGCACAGTGTTAATCGGCACATTATCAGTATGACCTTCAACGCGAATATCGTTTGGAATATCTTTAATAACTTGCGCCAGTCTATTGAGAACAGTTTTTGAATTTTCATTTAAGCCGGCTTGAGCAGGCGCAAAAAGCACTTCATCTAAAATATGAATTGTTATACCTTTTTCGTTTTCTTCAAGCTGAATCGTATTTGAGTAATTGTATTCTTTAATCAACCGGTTAAGCTGAGTACCAAGCGTTTCTTTTGGTCCGATGGCAGAGGTTTTCATTTCTGGCGCCGGATTTATTACCGCTTCGTTTCCAAAATAGTTTCCCAAAGCGTGCGCAACATTTTTGTATTTCGCAGCATCAATTTTCGAGATTGCATAAAGGATAATAAAAAAACCCAATAGCAAAGTGATAAGATCAGAATATGTTATAAGGTATCTGTCCTCATCGTTTTTTTCCGGGAAAAGATTTTCTTCGGAGCTTAGGCTGCCAATCTGCCTTGCTGGTCTCTTTGCGGCAACATTCCTACCAATCTTGCTTTCATGATTGACGGGAT
>JAKAEE010000079.1 GCA_021820065.1 Bacteroidota bacterium
TTGGTCCGGACGATTTTTTCTTCTTAGTTTTAAAATTTTCCAATTGGGCAGTGCGCTCAACTTTTCTGAGTTAATACGGAATGCAATTTAATAAAAAAGAAATCTTAATTCCCGAAGCCGTAATCGTTAAACAAACCGCTCTGGTAGAACGGCGATCCTCCGTAATAATACGGCGAGTAATAACTCATCGGCATATTTCTGTATTGAACGATGACCGACATGTTATCGGTCGGCTTGAAATTTAATTGGACGCGGCTAAGGTACAAACCATTAATCTGTTTTGTCACTTCCGGTCCGAAAGAATTGTAAGGCGAGTTGACCAAACTAATATCCGCTTGAAAATTTAATTTATCGCTGAACTTGTACGCCATGCTGTTGGTGTAAACTCCCAAAGCCATTCCGGCGCTTCCCATTGTTGAGTAGGAAAGATCGAATGTATGATGCATGCTGAAATTATCCGGGTTGAAAAATCCGAAGATGGAATCCGAGGAACCGCCGCGTAGGATTCCGCTCTTGATGTCAACGGGTTTATCGGAATCGCGGAATTGGGCGTTAAGAATAGATATAGAAATAATGAAAAACAGTACGACAAACTTTTTCATTTTGATGATCCTCTCATTTCTTCCGGTTCAACAATGAACAGAAGGAAAATGTTTCTATTATCTCAAAAAATCTGTGTTAATTTTATTGTTTATTACGATTAAGCGCAACATAAAACGTTGGTCAAAAATCCAGTAGCGAAGCGCGGACAATCATTTCAACTTCAACGGGTGCATTTAACGGTAGTTCGCTAACGCCAACGGCGCTCCGTGCATGTTTACCTATATCTCCAAAGACCTGTGCCAGAAATTCAGAAGCTCCGTTCGCAACTTTCGGCTGAGCGGTATATCGCGTGGCGGAGTTTACAAACACAACCACTTTCACGATCTGTTCAATGCGGTCCAGATTGCCGATAACGGATTTAACCGCGAGCAGACAGTTCAAAGCGCAAAGCCGCGCGCACTCAATTGCTTTTTCTTCGCTCACTTCATATCCCACGCGACCTTCGGCAATAAGTTTCCCCTCTTTCATGGGAAGCTGACCGGATGTGTAAATAAGATTTCCGCTTATCTGCGCCGGGATGTAAGCTGCCAACGGTTTTACCACTGCTGGTAAATCGTGACCGATTATTTCTTTGATCTTCTCTTCAATCATGTTGGTCTCTGAAAATTTTAATTAAATATAGCAATTTTTTCCCGAGAATTTCCTTCCGAATTAGCAGCCAAGTTTTTTCTTTTGAGTTTCATCTCGTTATCTTTGCCATCAAAATTGGAGAACACATGACCGGTGATAAATTCCAAAATCTATACGATATAATGATCAGACTAAGGAAAGAATGCCCGTGGGACCGCGAGCAGACTCACGATTCCATTAAAGGTGCTACACTGGAAGAAACTTACGAAGTATTGGAAGCTATTGATCTCAAGGATTATGAAGAATTGAAAGCTGAACTCGGCGATTTGCTGCTTCACATAGTTTTTCATTCCGTTATCGCAGACGAGAATAAAAATTTCAACATTAATGACGTAATTGATTCGATCAGCGATAAATTGATTAGAAGACATCCTCATGTATTCGGCGATACAAAGGTTAAGGATACAAAAGAAATTCTTAAGAATTGGGAGGAGATAAAACTTTCCGAAGGAAGAGATTCCGTTCTCGAAGGTGTTCCGAAAAATTTACCAAGTTTGGCGCGCGCTTATCGTCTTCAGGAGAAAGCTTCCAAAGTCGGTTTCGATTGGGAGAAGAAGGAAGACGTCTGGAAAAAAGTAATAGAAGAAATTGAAGAGATGCACGAACAGGAACGCGAAGGAACATTCGAAGAATTTGAAAAAGAAATGGGCGACGTTTTCTTCGCGCTCACAAATTATGCAAGGTTCCTCAACGTCAATCCGGAAAACGCGCTGAGAAGAACAAATGAAAAATTCATTTCGAGATTTAGTTACGTAGAAAAAAAGATTAAGGAGTTAGGTAAAAACTTAAGCGACTCTACTTTGGAAGATATGGACAAGTACTGGGAGGAAAGCAAGAAGTTCGATTAAGCTCCCTTACCGTTGTTGTTGTAATGTTTTTCGTACGCGTTGATAATGTCTTTAACCAATTTGTGCCGGACTACGTCGCCTTTGTCGAAATATACAAATCCCACACCGTCAACATTTTTCAAAATTTCTTTCACTTGCACAAGTCCGCTCTGTGAATAACTCGGCAAATCAATCTGTGTTATGTCTCCGGTGATAATTGCTTTCGAGTTGGGACCGAGACGTGTAAGGAACATTTTCATCTGCATACCGGTAGCGTTTTGAGCTTCGTCCAAAATTACGTAGGCATTGTTGAGCGTTCTGCCGCGCATGTATGCCAGCGGAACTATTTCTATCATTCCTTTTTCAATATAATTGCGAAGCTGATCCGACGGAAGCATTTCTTCAAGCGCATCATAAAGCGGGCGCAGGTACGGATCAATTTTTTCTCTAAAATCTCCGGGTAGAAAACCCAAGCTTTCACCCGCTTCAACTGCGGGTCTTGAAAGAATTATTTTTTTAACGATTCCTTTTTTCAGCGCTGATACCGCGAACGCAACTGCAAGAAAAGTTTTTCCGGTTCCGGCGGGCCCAATGGCAAATAGAATATCGTTCTCTCTAACACTTTTCGTATATACAATTTGGTTAGGCGTTTTCGCCTTGATAACATCCTTCTTGGAGTAAAGAACGATATTATCGAACTCGTTTCCGTTTATTATTTCTTTACCTTGCAGCGTGAGATCTATTATTGTAAAAACATCGCTGCTCTGAAGCTTGCCGGTTGTGTTGAGAACAAATATCATTTCCTTAACAATTTTTTCAACGGCTTCAACTTCTTCCGGAATGCCTTGAACAAAAACATTGTCTCCGCGGACAATTACGTTAGCGGAAAATCTTTCTTCGATAGGTTTGATATTTCCATCGTTGATTCCGAGAAAAGAGAGGAGATCGACGTTATCCAGCTTAATATTTTTTTCTACTTGCGTAAGCGCCTCCATAAATACAAAAGCCCTCTTCAGTCGCTGAAAAGGGCTTTATCTTAAAATTATCTAACACAATTTTTTACAAGCATTCCTTACTTGGTAGTTTTTGCTGCTGGTTTAGTTGCAGCAGGAGTTTGTGTCTGTGTTGGAGGAGCAGGCTTGTAGTTTCTTCTAATCTTATCATACTTTGCCTTTTCCTCTTCGGTCAAGTTAGGAATCTTGAAGATTTGTTTCGGGAATATCAAATCCGGATTCTTAATTTGGTCGCGGTTTGCCTTATAAATAATCGGCCATGCAAATGGGTTATCGTAATGTTCTTTCTTCTTCGAGATATTCCATAAGCAATCACCTTTTACTACGGTGTAATTAATTTCTTTTGGTTTTTCAATCCAAGCGTCTAATTTCTTCTGAAGCTGATTGTGAACTTTATCGAAAAATTGCGGCAACGCGCTGATCTTGTTGTTTTTCATAGCATCAAGTTCAGCTTGTCTATCGGCTTTAGGTGCAACTTGGTTATCAATCTTGTTCGTCAATTCATCAAGTTGTTTTCCGAAATTATCGACGTCTGCTTTTGTAGCACCGACCATTGCATACAATTCATCTATGCAAGCGCCGTAAGTTTTTAAGCCGTCTCTCATCTTCTTCAGATTAGCAACATCACTCTTTAAGGTATTAAGTTCGCTTGTAAGAGCGACTTTCTGGGCAGACAAACGATTCATTTCATTCTGCCACTCCTCTTTGGTCATGTCTTCAGTCCGTTGCGCAAAAACATTAGCCGTGAGGAGTACAAATGCAAATAAAACCAAAAAATATTTGTACACTTTCATTTAAAATCTCCTTTAGATTATTTAACTATTAAAATTACTTTCCCATCTTCTCAAGATTTTTTTGAGTTTCTGCTTTTAGTTTTGCGCATTCATCCAACTTTGCATTTTTCTCTGCAATCTCCCTTTCAAGCGCAGCTTTTTCATCTTTCAAAGAATTTACTTCTTTGTCAAGTGCTTTTACTTCAGAACGAAGTGCTTCAAGTTCCGCTACTTGTTCCTCGGAGACACCGCTGCAGCCGGTAAATCCAATTACTCCGGCAATCAGCAGTATAATGAGTGCAGAATTCATAACTTTTTTCAACATCTGAATCCTCCTTGTATTTATTAAGTGATATGCTATTTAAATATACTTAATTTAGAACAAAATCGTCAGTCAGTGCTACAAATTTTAATTGGTTATTTTACCTATTATACTGGCAAAATTGTTCCCAGAAATTATTAAATGGTCGAAGACTTCTATATTTAGAATCTTGCCGGAATCAACCATTTTCTTAGTTATTGCGATGTCTTCTTGGCTCGGTTCGAGATTTCCGCTAGGATGATTGTGCAAAAGAATGATATTTGCCGAATTATTCTCGATTGCCACCTTAAATACCTCTCTAGGATGAACCACGCTTGAATTGAGATTTCCGACAGAAATTAACTCAAACTTAATAATTCGGTTAGCCGAATTTAGACAGACAACGTAAAATTTTTCTTTGACTTCGTCCCGGAGAAGAGGGATAAAAATATTTGCAACATCTTCCGGAGAAGTTATTTTCTTGTTTGAATGCCATTTCTTTTGCGAATCAATTCTCCGGCTGATTTCGAACGCAGCAAGAAGCGAACATGATTTGTCTTTTCCAATTCCGGGAAATTTTTTCAAGGCGTCAAGAGTCTGCCCGGTAAGCGCGTTAAGATTTTCATACTTGGAAAGCAACTCTTGAGAAAGTTGAATGACGGATTTCCCTTTTGTTCCGGTTCGAAGAAGAATTGCAATTAGCTCAGCGTCGCTTAAACTTTGAACTCCGCGCAACATTAATTTTTCGCGCGGGCGGTCATCTAGCGGTAATTCTTTTACTTTCATTGCTGCCCCTATTTTTTTATTCCCACTCAATTGTTGCCGGCGGCTTCGAGCTGATGTCATATACAACACGATTCACACCACGCACAGATCTAATTATTTTGTTCGATACTGCCTCAAGAAATTCCGGCTGGAACCGGTACCAATCTGCCGTCATGCCGTCGGTAGAAGTAACTGCTCTAAGAGCGACAACGTTTTCGTACGTGCGCGCGTCACCCATAACACCAACGGACTGAACCGGAAGCAAAACTACAAACGCTTGCCAAATGTTATCATAAATTTTTGCAGAGTGAAGTTCGTTTATGAATATATCGTCGGCTTCACGTAAAACTTCCAGCCGCTCTTTCGTAATTTCTCCTAGTACTCTTACCGCAAGTCCGGGTCCGGGGAACGGGTGCCGCTTAATAAATATTTCAGGCAAACCTAATTCCCGTCCGATCGCTCTAACTTCATCTTTGAATAATTCTCTGAACGGTTCGATCAATTTTAAATTCATCCGATCAGGTAAACCTCCGACGTTATGGTGAGTTTTAATCGTGACTGACGAACCTTTTACCGATACTGATTCAATCACGTCAGGGTATAAAGTACCCTGAACCAAAAATTCTGCATCGGAAAATTTCTTTGCTTCGTTTTCAAAAATCTCGATGAAAGTATTGCCGATAATTTTTCTTTTCTTCTCCGGTTCAGTAACACCTTTTAGTTTGGAGAGAAAAAGCTCCGACGCATCAACATGATCAACACGCATGTTGTAATTTTCTTTGAACATCTTTATGATTCCGGCGCTCTCGTTTTTTCTCATCATGCCGTGATCTACATGAATACAAACCAGTTGATAGCCAACTGCCTTGTGCATGAGCACCGCGGCTACAGATGAATCAACGCCGCCGCTGAGAGCACAAATAACTTTTTTACCGCCGACTTTCTTTTTCACTTCGTCAATTGTCGTGGTAATAAAACTCTCCGAAGTCCAGTCCGGAGAACATCCGCATATCTCAAACAGAAAGTTGTTCAGAATTGTCTTACCGAATTCTGTATGGGTTACTTCCGGGTGGAACTGAATGCCATAAATTTTCTTTGCCGGGTTGGATATTGCGCACAGCGGCGAGTTGTCGGTTTTTGCCGTCAAATGGAATCCATCCGGAAGTTTAGTTACATAATCGCCGTGACTCATCCAGATAACCGATCCGTCTTTCACTCCCATGAGCAGAAGGTCGTCATCAATAATTTCGAGATGAGCTTTGCCGTATTCCCTATCTTCCGCCGGTTCTACTTTCCCGCTGAGATGTTTTGACATTAATTGGAGCCCGTAGCAAATCCCAAGTATCGGTATTCCGAGTTCAAAAATTTCTTTTGAGATGTTCGGAGCGCCTTCGTCGTTCACGCTCATCGGCCCGCCGGAAAGAATTATTCCCGTCGGCAACTCTTCCTTAATTTTTTCAAGGGGATAATTGTGCGGATGAATTTCAGAATATATTTTGCTCTCGCGGATTCGTCTGGCAATGAGCTGCGTATATTGCGATCCGAAATCAAGGATCAAGATTTTCTGTTTGTGAATCATAAAGAAGTGAAGTTTATTTTAAAATGAAAGGCAAAATCCAAAAATGGATTTTGCCGGTATGAAAAAATAAAAAATTATCAATGACCTAATTGAGCTTGGTAAGATACCGCGTCAAGCAGAGCATTAACCTGAGAAGCGTCGGATAATTCAATTTTGATTAACCATCCTTCTCCATACGGGTCGGTATTTACAAGTTGCGGCTCATCGTTAAGTTTCTTGTTTAATTCCAAAACTTTTCCGCTTGCCGGCGCATACAAATCGCTTACGGTTTTTACCGCTTCAATCGTTCCAAATGATTCGCCCGCTGTAAGCTCGGTTAATTCGGGATTGATATCAACATAAACGATATCGCCAAGTTCGCCTTGAGCAAAATCGGTTATGCCGATAATCCCAACGCTGCCTTCAACTTTAATCCACTCGTGATCTTTCGTGTACTTTAAATTACCTGGAATATTCATTGCTGCCTCATGAATTTAAGTTAATGTGTTGATCAATAAATGATGTATCGAAATCGCCTTCGATAAATTTTTCACTCTCTAAAACTTTCTGGTGGAAAGGTATTGTTGTTTTAATTCCTTCGATTTTAAATTCTTCCAAAGCTCTTCTTGCCCGTTTAATTGCATGAGGTCTGTCGGTTCCCCAGATAATCATTTTAGCAATCAATGAATCGTAGTTAGGGGGAATGACGTACTCGTTGTAAACATGAGAATCGATTCTCACACCGAAACCGCCGGGAAAATGTAAATACTCAATCTGTCCCGGCGACGGTCTAAAATTGTTCTGCGGGTCTTCGGCATTAATACGAAACTCAATTGCATGACCTCTCGGATCTTTAGGATGGTCTTCAATTCTTTCGCCGGCAGCTACAAGTATCTGGTTCTTCACAAGATCTATATTGCGAACCATTTCGGTAACCGGATGCTCAACTTGAATTCTCGTATTCATTTCTATGAAATAAAATCTACGGTGCCTATCAACAAGAAATTCAATTGTGCCTGCGCCTTCGTAATTAACAGAACGAGCGCCAAGCAGTGCTGCTTCTCCCATTTTTTCCCTTATTTCGGGAGTGATGAAAGGTGAAGGTGATTCCTCAATTAATTTTTGGTGCCGCCTTTGAATAGAACAGTCTCTTTCGCCATAATGATAAACGTTTCCAAATTGATCGCCAAGGATTTGTATTTCTACGTGTCGGGGATTTTCAACAAACTTTTCCATGTAGAGCGCCGGATTGGCAAATGCCGCGTTAGCTTCGTTGCTTGCAGTTTGGAATGCTTTCTCTAATTCATCCTCTTTCCAAACTATGCGCATTCCTTTTCCGCCGCCGCCGGCAGATGCTTTAAGCATAACCGGGTAACCAATATGCTTTGCAATTTTTTTGCCTTCTTCAACATCGTTTACAACGCCTTCGCTTCCGGGAACAACAGGCACACCTACTTTCTTCATCGTTTCTTTTGCGAAAGCTTTGTCACCCATTTTACGGATAGAATCTGCGGACGGACCAATAAATTTTATATTCGAGTCCGCGCATATTTCGCTGAACTCGGCATTTTCAGCCAAGAACCCATAACCGGGATGAATTGCATCCGCTCCGGTTATTTGAGCTGCGGAAAGTATGTTCGGAATTTTTAAATAGCTTTGATTGCTTGGCGCCGGTCCAATGCAAACTGCTTCGTCGGCAAAGACAACGTGAAGAGAATCCCGGTCAACCTCGGAATAAACTGCAACCGTGGGAATGCCAAGTTCTTTACAAGTTCGGATGATTCTAAGTGCTATCTCTCCCCGATTGGCAATTAAGATTTTCTTAAACAAAATTCCCTCTAAAAAGTTTTGATAACACTAAACCGTTTCGATCAAGAACAGAGGCTGGTTGTATTCAACCGGTGTAGCGTTTTCGACAAGTATCTTTACGATTTTACCGCTAACGTCACATTCAATTTCATTCATCAATTTCATTGCCTCAACTATGCAGAGGACTGTGCCCGAGGAAACCGTACTACCAACCTGAACATAAGGATCTGCATCGGGCGCCGGTGCGCGGTAAAACGTTCCGACAATTGGTGATTTGATTTCATGAAATTTTGTTTGAGTTTCTTCTGTGGTCGCGGCGGGTTTGGTTTCGATTGACTGCGGCGTTGGAGCCTGAATACCTGCCGGTCTATAAAAATCACCGACGGGTTGAAGATGCACTTGCGACGTTTGTTTTGAATTTTTGGAAATCTTTACTTTTAAATCACCTTCTTGAACAGTGAATTCGGTGACTTCACTTTGCTCAACCATTTTGATGAGCTTCTTCAGTAGGTTTATGTCCATGCTATTCAGCCTCAGATTTTAACTCGTTCAACATACCCACCTGTTCGTGTATCAACTTTTAAAACATCCCCTTCATTTATGAACAGTGGAACGTTTATTTTAGCACCAGTCTCCAATTTTGCCGGCTTGAGAGTATTACTGGCTGTATCGCCTTTGAACCCGGGTTCTGTTTCACTGACTTTTAATGACACAAAAATCGGAATCTCAACAGAGATTATTTGTTCTTGCCCATCCAGAAGAATTTCAACTTCGGTTCCTTCTTTAAGATAATTCACGCCTTCACCAAAGAGTTCTTCCGAAACTGTAATCTGTTCGTAAGTTTCGTTGTCCATCAAAACCAATCCGGCAGATTCCCTATACAGGTATTGATATTTTCTTCTTTCAACTCTAACTACTTCTACTGATTCACCGGAACGGAAAGTATTATCCAAAACTCTTCCGGTTTTAAGATTTTTTAATGATGTTCTAACGAAAGCACCGCCTTTGCCCGGCTTAACGTGCTGAAACTCCACAATCACATAAGGATCGCCTTTGTATTTTATGATTAGTCCGTTTCTGAAATCTGAGGTATCCGCCATATAAAACTTTATCCTTCTAAAGTGATGAAAATATACCGACCGCAGTCTATAAAATCAAGAAAAGAGATTGTTCGACCCAATAGAGAGTGAATTAGCTCTCGATTTGAATCAAATATCTATCCGATTCGTATGCTTCGGTGGTGTTTTTATAATCTTTTTTAAGTGTTTCGAAAATAGTTTTGGCTTCGGATTTCTTACCGGCTTGAATTAGATCGATTCCAGCTTTCAGTAAAAACTCGCTGTTTGATGGATTCTCTTTCGAGATTTTTGAAGCATCTTTGTATAAGTCTGCTGCTTTGTCAAATTCCTTTTTTACTTCCAAGCAAGCGGCTTTGCCGGCAAGCGCAGTTGCCTTAAAGAGCGGGTTTGAACCGGAATAATCATCATACATTTTATAAGCTTCGTCGTTATTGCCGGTCATTGCATAACAATCACCCAAAAATATCTTGGCAACGTTTCCTTGGTTTGTGCTGCCGTATTTATCAACGATCTCTTTCAATCCAGCGATGTTGCCGGTTTTCTGTCCGTCGATTGCTTCTTTGAAGTTTTCGGCTTCATAAAGCGGCATTACTTTACCAAGCAGATTTGCGGCTGCCATATTGTCGCTTGCTTTCTTGTTCGAATAAAGAACAATAGCTACAACAACCAGAGCGACCGCCGCAATACCTATCAAAATCTTAGATTGGTATTTCTGATAGAAAGTTATAGCTTCGTAATATGTAGTTACCAGCCTATCTTCTTTGATCTGCTTTTTACTTATCTTTTTTCTTTTTTCTAACACTTTTTACCTCATTCTGTATATAAATCTTAAATTTTCGGCGAGAAATCTAATAAAAATTATAAACCTATTCTAATATGATTTGAAAAAATCCACGCATTACTATTTTTGAAAACTTCAATCCTATAGACTCCTTTTTCCGGCGCGTTGAATTCCACATCGGTTCCGGTTTTTGTTTCTCTCGAATTGCCGTTGCAAATCAAACGGACATCCGCAGAAGTTGGAACATTAATTTTTAATTTTACTTCGCCAGCCATTGGCACGGACTCGCCCATATTGTATGTCCGGTCGTTTGTTTCGGCTACAAACTTAAATCCTTTTGCATCACCATGATAAAAGTTCGAAAAAAAACATCTGCCTTCTCTTAACGATTCGTACGCGCTACTTTTTGCGTTTGATAATGCTTGATCACCGGGATGTTTCCATTCATTTGTCGAGAGAACGTGTGTCCGTATGGATTTGAACAAGACTTTATAAGGGAAAACTTCCAATTCGAAAAATCCGAATAGGTTAACTTTGTGTGCATGAGCATCCACACCGCCAATACCAACAACTTTCCTTTTAAGATTAAGCCGGTCCCAAGTTTGCAAAGTTTCTTTCGCTGGTTCAACAATCGATCTTAACGGATGCATGAAATAATTGTACTTGTTCTGTTCGGTTAATCCTTCCATCCATTCAGACATGTGGTTCCAAATCTCGATGCCGGTAAAATCGTCTGTGTCCCATTCTGTCCAAGGATATGGCGGATGCTCTTTCATCGAACTTCTTTTTTCATGCGGGTGAGCCAGAAATCCGATTCCTCCCGAATCTTTTACTTTTTTCACATATTCTTTTGCCGGAAGTCTGGTAGAGAATGCTTCGTTTACACTGAAAGCGAGATAATGATTTTTGTTTTCTTTGTCGTTTATTTCACACCCGACCAACAGCAATGTTTTGCCGTACCAGCCTTCGTAACCTTCATGAAGTGCGCGCAAAGTATTGTGATCGGT